>NZ_JAWOQP010000061.1:0-1904 GCF_033337375.1 Vibrio sp. YT-17 | reverse complement strand
CTATGCGTTGCGTTTAGTGTTTAAGGTGGTATGCGGCGGCATCGGTATTGCGTTGCTCACACCTTAACAGGGCGTTATAAGCTTCCATTAATAATTAGTCTGGAGAGTATCTTGTTTGTAACTCGTCAAGCTGAAGTTGAAGATTACGATTTCTTGTTTCATCTCAAGAAAGTGGCGGAATATGAACCAATCAAAGCTATCTTTGGCTGGGATGAAAATGTCCAAATTGAAATCCATCGTAGCGAGTGGGAAGAATCTAAGCCAACTATCATTGAGGTTAACGGCTTTAGTGTTGGTAGCTACCTAGTACAATATAAATCTGACCATTTGTATTTTGGTCGTTTTTTCTTGCTGCCAGAATATCAAGGTAATGGTATCGGTAGCCAAGTTTTGAGCACGGTTATCCAACTTGCACAAGAAAAATCTTTGCCGGTAAAGCTCTGCTATTTACAAGGAAATCGAGTAGGGCAACTGTATAAAAGGTTTGGGTTTGAAGTAACCGCTCAAGATAGTCAGTTTGTGCACATGTTGAAGCCACGCTTATAACAAAGCATTTAAGACGGATTCACAACGCTCGGCATTTTTGGTTTGCTTCAATTTTAGTGTTTACGGCACAATACCTTAAGTTCAGTGGTCTGCGTTGCTCACCACTTAATGCGGCGTTATGTGCTTTGGTGGAAATGAATATGGAAATCACAATCAGGCGTATCGAAACAGAAAGCATTGAGGACAAAGGTATATTCGAGGCTTTGTTTAGAGAGTACCTATCTGAACTCTCAGTTGAGCTAGATCTCTCAGTAATTGCTCAGCTATTTTCATTGCCTTATTTCCACGGATTTATCAGTTTTGTCGACGATAAGCCCGCCGGTTTTGCGGTTTGCTTTGAATCGTTCTCAACTTATCGTGCGCAAAGAGTGATGAATATCCATGACTTTATGGTGTCGGACAACTTTCGTAGTAAAGGTGTTGGCAATGCGCAGATGAATGGTATCGAACAGTATTGTCGTGATAATGATTACCTCAAAATCACATTAGAGGTCGGTGATGATAATGTTGCAGCTAAAAAGCTCTACAGTTCATTGGGCTACGAAGATTACAGAGTAGTTTTGAAAGGGCAGCAACATTGGCATAAGTACCTCAATTTGCACGCACATAACAAACTGTTCAAGAGGGATTCGCAATGCGTGGCATTTTCACTATGCGTTGGTTTTAGTATTTAAGGTGGTATGCGGCAGCATCGGTATTGCGTTGCTCACCCCTTAACAGGGCGTTAGCATACTTTGATAGGAGTTCAGATGACTACGATAGTCGAACAAATTGTTAATCGTGAAATTGACTCGGTCATCGTGTATGAATCTGACCAAGTTATAGCTTTTGCAGATCATGACCCAATCAACTTTGGACATATTTTAATCTGTCCTAAGACTCAATATCGTACTTTCATCGACTTGCCTGAGTCTGTGTTTTTAGAGATCACCGACGTTGCAAGAGATTTATATAAACGTATAGAAGCTAAGTTCAATCCCGATGGTATCGGCTTTATGCAAAACAATGGAGAGGCACCTCATTTCAACGAGCTCGATCACTACCATTTGCATATTTTCCCTAGGTTCCATGGCGACCAGTACGGTTGGGTTAGTAGTGAACTTGGAATTCAAACTATGGATAAACTAAGAGAATCACTTAAAGAACTATGAGCATTTAAAAAGTATGCTAACAAATTGTTCAAGAGTGATTCGGCACGCGTGGCATTTTGACTATGCGTTGGTTTTAGTGGTTAAGGTGGTATGCGGAAGCTTCGGTATTGCGCGCCTCACACCTTAACAAGGCGTTATGTAGCAAGGAGGATAGATATGCTTAAGTTCATGAATAAAAAGGCTTATGTTCAGTCAGTGGCTAAAGAT
>NZ_JAWOQP010000060.1:0-1943 GCF_033337375.1 Vibrio sp. YT-17 | reverse complement strand
TTTTTAGATTCGTTTTTAAGCAAGGCAAACATTAGCCGCTTGTAGGCCTTTCTGGCCTCTCTCAACATTAAATGTAACCTGTTGACCTTCAATCAAAGTTTTAAATCCATCAGATACAATGGCATTAAAGTGAACAAAAACATCGTCACCACCATCACTTTGAGAAAGAAAACCAAAACCTTTCGATTCGTTGAACCATTTAACTGAACCAGTTGCTTTATTTGAGTTAGACATTGTTGTCCCTTATAGAATTAAATTAATTATATCGCAAAATGCGATGCGCTAAGACATTGAATTATTTAATGATTAGGTACAACTAAGGGTCATTCTAGGTATTGCAACGTGGAGAGGTACAACAAGGAGAGGTTTTGCTTAATATGAAACTTTACATTTAATAACTCTGAACAGCAGAGCGAATCCAGTATTACTCAAGTTGCCTACGATGTCAAGTTTTTTTTTGACAAAGGTCACAAAATTGCTTGTTCAAATTCTATAGCAAATGAAGTCGTCATCGACTCATCAAAAAGTAATTTTCATTTCGCATTATCGATCATATGTTAAATCGATAGTTTTACTGACAAAAACATCCCTCAGGCGCTCTAAAACGCGCGAGATGCGTTTCTCTCCATATCAAACAAGCAGAACTACCCTAAAAACCATGTGAAAGTTTGTGACACTTTTTAGGGGGATTTACATCGGAAAAGCTACGTAACCATCAGGACTGCATTCCATCACAAACTAGTCAAAAGTGAATATTTGAAAACACAAACACCACCTGTTTAACACGCCATAGCCAAGCCTTACGCTATTAATTGGTACTGTAGGAGGCCTTGCTGTATAAGAGCAGTGTAACGGCGTTGGAGCAGCTACGCGCCGCAATTTTGCTTATTTCGGCTGCGCCGACCCCTACCCATTTCGACTCAACTTTGAGTGATTTGGATACTATCTTTGGTCGCTTTCTGAACTAAGGATTTCTCCCCTTATTTCGGGGCTGCCCTGCGCTGTGTGTAAAGGCTTTCGCCCCCCATCCGAGTCACACAACACTAATCAGTTGTTCCTTTTCCGCTAATCCCCGTCTAGCAGCTACAACAAGGCGGTTTTATTGTGCTTTCGCAAGTTCTGATTAGTGCCTTTACCTGCCACCTATCGGACTTCCCTTGGTCGGTGGCTGATGCGCGTCGTTCTGTCCAAAACATCTTGATCCAAACAGAGTGCAGGAATACTTGAAGTGCTTAAACGATATGAGCTATCATGAAAGGACTTACCGGAGCTACCAAACTCGTAAGTATTCCGAAAAAAGCCGACTCTCCAAAGTCGGTTTTTTCACATCTGGACAAAAGGTTACGTCTAAATCTAAAAGATCGCAATATCCAGTTCTTCTTTAGCAACATCTAAAACGAGCTATGTTTCATATGGAATGGATTCAGCATGAAACCAAGTGATGCATTCTAGTGATTTTAATTCTCTTAACAACAAGCCAAATGGAGCTTTTACCTAAGTAAAAGCTGACATAAAAATCACATTTGAGGTAACACTATGAGTGCAGCCCGACCGTGCATTACGATTTCATCTCCGGCTCCAATTTCTATTCCAGAACCATTCAAACCAGAAGGGTAACTCATTGAAATATATAGCATTAGGCAACATGAAGTCGCCGAAAAATCAAAATCTCTACTGGAGTAAGCTATCTGCTCTATTTCGTTTCCTTGAAATGAAATAGCGATTTAATTTTAAGATAAAAGCTACAGTTATCATGCTCCTCGATAAGCTTAGATGGCTGTAGCTTTTTCTTCATCCACAACTAATCAAAACTCAAAAGTTCAAGCCTACATAAAGTCTATTCAAAATTAGGCACTGCTGAACCATTTCGTTCAACCCTACACGCACCAAAATGAATAACCTTATATTCTATTCCAGATAGTTTGATTGCTTTAAAGATATCG
>NZ_JAWOQP010000005.1:0-259084 GCF_033337375.1 Vibrio sp. YT-17 | reverse complement strand
GGATTACTTTTAGTAAGGCAAAACCCAATAAACAGGATATGAATGAGTATTTACTCTGTCTTATAATGGGGCAAAAGTGTGTTTCAGTTCTTAAATGGGGAAGTGTTTTCCTCATATTCCTCAACCAATACAGCTAGCCTTTCAAGTTTACAAATTAGTCTTATATTTGCTTTATCGAAAGGCATTGAGGTTACTTACCTTGGCGAGATTTTTTAAAGTACTCAATACTGTGTTGTATGCGACATTCAACACTTGTACTGTTTCCCCTAACGCCAGAGCTATTCATTGACATATCAACAATTTTTTCTTTTACATCTGGCTTGCGGGCTTCGTAAACGTAATCGAGTTAAAGCTCTTTCGACACTCGATACATCTGGAGCGAGGAGAGCCAGAATGCCCTTTTCCATGTTCACGAACGGGCTCTGTTTTATTACAGAAACGATATTGAACTTGGATAGTAACCATGAGTTAAAAACATCAGAAATCAGGTGGCTATATTAACATCTATCAACCGATTTGAGTTATGACCAATAAAAGGATAGTTAGGTTTTTATTGCGTAAATTACGGGTAAGATGAAGTCATATAACAGGCAATATGTCAGGTGTGTAGAATTATTCTATTTTAGGGATTTTGCTCTAAGTCTAAATGAATCTTTGCATTTCAATTTCAATAAAGCTTGGTTATTGATCATGTTTCTGAGTATGCGAATTATTATCAGTTATGCATATAATTGCTCATTGTCTAGTTTGACTTGTGTAACGTCACTTCAGCACGCACTACGCTGATTGTCTGTGTTTTCGTGTTGACAGTTTGGTACTAGGTAAAAATCAACAAGACTATGATTTCAAGGAACATTTTATGTTAAAGAAACTACTAAGTTGTTGTATCACCTCCGCGCTCTGTTTTCATTCTTCTCTCGCTTTTTCGCAACCCAATGAGATTGCGGACAGTGCAGAGTTACAACAAGCTCCCGACACATTGCCTGCCACTTTGATGCTTGCACCGGACGACATCGCCATTGCAGATCGCTATATTGTGGTATTTCAACAGCCGCAAATGATGGTGAGCAATTCAACGGAATTCGAGCAATTCACGCAACAATCCGTAGACCGCATGTCTGGTTTGTATTCGATACAAGTGGAGTCGGTTTTTGACCACTCGATAAGTGGATTTGTCGCTAACTTGAGTCCTGAGCAACTAAAAGATCTGCGTTCTGATCCTCGTGTGGACTACATTGAGCAAGACAGAATCCTATCGCTTGACCCAATAGTCTCGGCAGACGCAAATCAAACCAATGCCATTTGGGGACTAGACCGAATCGACCAACGAAACTTGCCACTCGATAACAACTACAGTGCCAACTTTGATGGGACTGGGGTAACGGCTTATGTTATCGATACGGGTGTGAATAACGCGCATGTTGAGTTCGGTGGTCGCTCAGTTTCAGGATATGACTTTGTCGATAACGATGCAGATGCAAGTGACTGTAATGGACACGGCACACACGTAGCGGGCACCATTGGCGGCAGCTTGTATGGTGTTGCAAAAAACGTCAACCTTGTCGGCGTGAGAGTATTGAGCTGTACCGGATCGGGTTCTACTTCTGGTGTTATTGCCGGTGTGGACTGGGTGGCTGCGAACGCTTCCGGACCTTCAGTCGCCAACATGAGTTTAGGCGGCGGTCAATCCGTCGCTCTGGATAGTGCGGTGCAAAGTGCGGTTCAGTCAGGTGTCAGCTTTATGCTTGCAGCAGGTAACTCCAACGCCGATGCATGTAACTATTCTCCAGCACGCGTTGCTTCCGGAGTAACTGTCGGCTCGACCACCAGCACGGACGTACGTTCGAGTTTTTCAAACTGGGGCAGTTGTGTGGACGTGTTTGCGCCAGGTTCACAAATCAAATCCGCATGGTATGACGGTGGCTACAAAACCATTAGTGGCACTTCGATGGCGACGCCACATGTGGCGGGTGTAGCAGCATTGTATCTTCAAGAAAACCGTTCACTGTCTCCAAGCCAAGTAGAGGCCTTGATCGTTAGCCGCGCAACTAGCGGAAAAGTGACGGACACAAGAGGCAGCGTGAACAAGCTACTTTATAGCTTAACGGATGCAGATTGTGGCCAAGACTGCGGTGGCCCAGATCCAACACCGGACCCAGAAGGCAAATTAACCTCGGGCGTGCCAGTAAATGGTTTAAGTGGTTCAACTGGTCAAGTAGCGTATTACTATGTTGATGTAGAAGCTGGGCAGCGCTTAACCGTACAAATGTATGGTGGCAGTGGCGATGCGGATTTGTATCTCCGTTTTGGAGCAAAACCAGCACTGAATGCATGGGACTGCCGACCTTTCAAATACGGTAACAATGAAACATGTACGGTCAGTGCGACGCAAAGTGGACGTTATCACGTCATGATTCAAGGTTACTCAAACTATAGCGGTGTCAGCATTCAAGCGAGCTACTAGTTATTCTTCTCTTTACTAAAAGAGAACAAAGCCCGCTTTTCGGTGGGCTTTTCTTTTGGGAATACGGTGCTTTAGGGAATGCAGTGTTTAAGAGGAGACGCTATTCAAACGTATTGGCCTTTTGCTTCAAAAACTCAACTCGAAGCGGCATCGAAGCTTTCTATTAGTTAGTAGTACTCGCATAAGTCGGGTTCCTCAAACAAAAAAGCCCTTTACATAAGTAAAAGGCATTTTTAATTTAGTTTTTGATTAACGAGCTATAATACCAACCCACCGTCAATCTTGAGCACTTGGCCTGTGATGTAAGCGCTCTTGTCTGAGGTTAGGAAAGAGACGCCATTGGCAATATCTTGAACTGAGCCCATGCGCCCTAATGGGGTTTTGCCTTCCATCATTTGAATGACTTTCTCTGGCAGGTTCTTGGTCATGTCGGTGGCGATAAAGCCTGGCGCGACACAATTAACGCGTATCTGTGCACCCTTTCTTGACAGTTCTTTCGCCCAGCCTTTGCTCATTGAGATGACGCCGCCTTTACTTGCGCCATAGTTGCTCTGGCCGATGTTACCATCCGTTCCCACTATAGAAGAAATGCTGACAATACTACCTGCATCCTGCTCTAGCATGACAGGAGCAACACGTTGGGTGAGTAAGAACACCGCTTTTAGGTTCACGTCGATCACGCTGTCCCAGTCTTGCTCTAACATGTCTGGCAACAGTGCATCTCGAGTGATGCCCGCGTTGTTAACCAGAGCATCGATTCTTCCGTGCTGCTCTACAACTCTTTCTACTACTTCACTTACGGCTTCGGCATCACACAAGTTGACTTGATAACTGCTTAGCTGCGCCGACTGGCTCCATTCCACGGGCGCTATATCTAGCCCGACAACGTGGAATCCATCCTCCAGTAATTGCTCACAAATCGCTTGGCCAATACCACGAGCCGCACCAGTGACTACTGCTACTTTTTCCGGTTTCATCTTGGTCTTCCTTAAATGTTGAGATTACAAATTCGCTTGTATCCCTAGCGTTTTTGTTTTTATGCCTAGTCGCGTTACAGCTGCGCTTCTCATACGCAGGGTCTTTTATATCTTATAAAAACTATAGAAACAGTCTGGGAGTCGGATGTGAACTAATCAAGGCAACTTGATGACTATGGCAAGATCAACGTAAGAAAGTGTGTTGGAAGGCGCAAAGTTACACGATTGGAGGGCTTGGATAGAAAAGTATTGGTCTGATTAATCAAATACTACTTCATCAGACCAATATTACTTGTCTCTTAATCTCTTACAAACGCTGGTTTTGTTATTTTCACCAGAAAAGGCTGAAGCAAGAGATTAAACAACATGCCAGCAATAAACAGGGTGATCACAATACTCGCACCACTCGGTAAGTCATAGCGAGCCGACGCGGCAATACCCGATAAGATCCCAACAATACCGATGCTGATACTGGCGACAAAGAATCGAGTTCCCTTCAATGCAGCCGCACATAAAGCTGGAATCACCAACAAAGCAAATTCTAAATAAATGCCGGTTAACTTGACCGTAATGGGCATCAGGATTGCAAAGATCAGATAAAAACCACTACCGCGCATAAACGCAGGTTTTAACCAAACTAATAGCAACATCGCAGCGGTAATGAGTGCCAAAGGCCAAACGTCTGCCCAAGTCGCCCATAACAGTTGCCCATTAAGAATGCCTTGAATAAAGTCTCCGCCGTGTGGGTCTTTACTCACCAGCAGGATCGCCAGCGATGCAGACACGACAAACAAGCTGCCAATCATGGGCTCTAAATGTTGCTGGTATCGTTTCTCCATTAAGGCAATCAAACCGCAAAGCATCAAAGACATCACCCAAGGGCCAATCATTTCGCCAAAGAATGTGCCTGAGAACAGCGCGTATTGGCTCAACCAGTAGTGGCTTAGTGCTGCCCCCAATGCCGCGACTTGCGCCACCGCCAAATCTATAAAGATGATCTGACGATTAAGAACTTGTTGCCCCAGAACGATGTTGCCAACCAACGCAATTAAACCACACAAAACCGCAGGTAAAAGCCATGCATAATCCGCCATACTTAGATCCTCACAGGAACGGGCGGCACTAACACATCCAGTAAATCATCAATGACCTGATCGTACATCTCATCCAAGCTTTCACCCTCAGAAACGGTCAATGGCAGTTGAATCACAGGTTTGTCAGTATGATCTTGCAACCAGTTCGCTGGACGCTGATCCTGATGAGAGGAGTAAACAATCGCATCAAAACTGTCAGCATCTAACTTGGTAAGTGATTGCAGGTGAGATGTGGTCGGTGAAATGCCCGGTTTAGGTTCTAGATCGGCAATCTGCTTCATTCCGAGCCAATCGTACAAATAACGATACGTCGCGTGATAACCGACAACTTGCTTACCCTTTAAAGCAGCCCCTTTCTCATTCCATTCTTTAAGCTTTTTACGCCAATGAGCACGAAACTTCATACCATTCACTTGGTAACTTTGTGCGTTGTCGGGATCAATCGCTTTTAGGCGCTCCGTGACTTTACGAGATAATGGAATCATGTCATTTGCCGCAAATTGAACATGTGGGTTACCGTGAGCGTGTATATCTCCCATGCTACGGTCAACGTGAGCGTGAGTATCTAACATACGCACGAAGTCCGTCGCGTAGATCATGCTCGGCGCACCATTTTGCACCGCCGCATTGCTGCTACGAACTTGCAGCATAGGTAACCATCCCACTTCTAGTTCTGCACCCGAGCACATTGCCATGTCCGCTTGGCGCATCTTCGCAATCAAAGAAGGACGAGCTTGTACGTAATGTGGGTCTTGCTTAGCCGTTGTCGCTGAATAAATACTGGCATCTGGCGCGTGGCTTTCAAGAAAGGCTTTCCATTCTGGCTCACAAACGAAAATGTTTAGAGCCGAAGCAGGCGAAGCAGGCGAAGCAGGCGAAGCAATGATGGCAGCTCCTGCCGCCATCATCACCAAACTGCATTTATTTAATGTCAGCTTAGAACGCATGAGCACCGTGCGCTCCAAATGTCATCACGTATTGCAGAGTGAACACGTTGTCTGTCTCACTGTCTTGGTTATCAATGCGAGTGTATTGCGCACGGATAGTACCGAAGTGAGAAGAATCCCATGCGATCATCGCATCCATTTCTTTATCATTCAGCTCAGTAAAATGCATGTGGTCGCCATGTGCATGACCATCGTAGCTTTCTGCTTCGCCGTAACGTAGACCTGCTGACCAGCTTGGGTTGAAGCGATAAACACCCGAAACATAGTAAGCGCTTAAGTTGTCTGGTGACTCTGCATCGTTTTTATATTTGCTGTCTACCACACCGTCTAACAGCATGTATTCAGCCGATAGCGTGAAGTTGCTGTATTTGTAATTACCGTCTGGTGCCCATTTCCAAACAAAATCAGCCCCGTAAAGGTTCGCACCTGTCACTGCTGCGCCATGATGGTGATCGTGATCATGCTCTTCTTCATGACCGTGGTCGTGATCTTCGAACTCTTTAACCTTGCCGTTTTCGTTGCGCAGGTAACTTAAACCAAACTGCCAACTTGAAGATTCGGAGAAGTCATTCCCAAGCTTCAGCGTCGTGGTGTACACGCCAACTTCAGAACCATCTTCGACAGAAGACATTTTGCTACCACTAAGCGCTTCTACACCAAATTTTACGTAAAGGTCGGTTGGCAACACGATGTTTGCACGTACACCATCATCGTAGTAGTGCGAGCCAAGGAAAGTACGATAAGCAATTGGACGCTCAACAAAGCTATCGGTGTGCATGTGTTGGTTATTCAGATAACCAAAGTCAGATAGGAATCGGCCAGCGCGCACATTTACACCATATGGCAATGCCAAAGTTTCGATGAATGCCTCTTCAAGCTCTAATTCTGTCTCATCACCATGACTTTCAAGAACCGCGGTCAATGCGCCGTAAAACTTGTCGTCGATATTTGATGAGAAGTTTAATTCAGTATGGCCTAGACCAAAGCCTTCTTCGCGCTCAGAATTATGACGTTGGCCATCTTGGTAGTAGCCATCAACAACAACACCAATCTGTGGGTTCGATAGTGTGTCGGCAAAAACAGGGGATGCAAAAATGCTACCGATCACGAGAGACACCAATTTCTTATTCACTATTTTTTCCTTTTTGTTATGTTATAACATTTAATTTTGCGATGTTATAATATAACAATTCTCATTACACAAGCAGAAATTTAAATTAGGCTCCGATTTCATGTTCGTACTCAATCCATGAATTGGGCTATCAACAAATGAATCAATTGATGTTTTTTATACGTATACTAATGAGAATTAGTAATTAAATAAGTAACGGAATTTCAATATGTTGAATATGGATTTTTCAAAAAGAATCGTGATAGATACTGCTCAACAGGAGTGGATCGCCAGCCCTTCCAAAGGTGTGTGGCGCAAACCTTTGGAACGAGAAGCCAAAGAATCAGGGCATACCACCAGCGTCGTTAAGTACGAGCCAAATTCGCAGTTTTCGACTCATCCTCACCCTCAAGGAGAAGAAATATTGGTGCTCGAGGGGGTATTCTCTGACGAATACGGTGACTATCCTGCCGGCACTTACCTTCGTAACCCTCCAGGAAGTCAACACGCACCATTTAGCAAAGAAGGCTGTGTGATTTTAGTTAAACTAAATCAGTTCGAATCTGAGGATCTTGAAACAGTTCGCATTAATACAAACCAAGCGAGCTGGCAGAGTGGTGTCGGTGGGTTGCAAGTCATGCCGCTGCATAATTTTGAGCACGAACATGTCGCATTGGTTAAATGGCCAAAAGGTAAGAAGTTTCAACCACACCGTCACTTTGGTGGTGAAGAAATTTTCGTATTGTCAGGAGAGTTTAGAGACGAGCTAGGTACCTATCCCGCTCTCTCTTGGATTCGAAGCCCACATATGAGTGAGCATTTTCCTTTTGTAGAGCAAGAAACGATCATTTGGGTAAAAACTGGTCACCTGCCGCTCCAAGCTCCTGCTCAGCACTCCTAGTGTTTGCACACTTGGCATCGTCCATTGGAACTAAAATCGGCCCGCAATTTACGAGCCGATGATCATTTCGTCACTAAGAACCCATTATTCGCGAGTGGAGCCAGTCTTTGAGCTCAGCCCGGTTATGTTTTAACACGTTCATTTCGTGATCATCAATCGGGCTTCCTTGAAGTTCTAGTACGCGGATTTCCTTATCTAAAGCATTGTAGTTTTTAACGGTTTCAGCAAATGATGCATCGTTTTCGGTAAGCTGAGTAATGGTATCCAAATGTTCTGGGAATTCATGAGTTAATGAGTGATTTTCACCTAACATAGAGACCTCTTGGCTATTATTTGAGTACAAAATAGTGCCTAATTTTTGAGCACCACATGTATAACCGTAGCATCTAATGAGACGTTAATTCGTCGCACCGTCCACAAAAAGAACAACAAAGTTATTTTCAATTTTTCCTAGAAAGTGTTTTCTTTTTAGTCTCAATAGTCGAATGCAAAAGATGCCACTATGATCGTTCTATATTAACCTTCAACAATGAGAGCGATCATGCGAAAGACAATTCTAGTTACTGGATCTACTGACGGTATTGGTTTAGAAACCGCGAAAATGTTAATTAACCGTGAACAACACGTAATAATCCATGGCCGGAATATAGAGAAAGTTCAACAAGTTGAGCAAAGTTTGAGGGAGATGAAAAGTGGTAAAGTTGAAAGCCTTGTTGCTGATTTATCCTCTCCCAATGCGGTAAAACAGATAGTGATGGAGATAACAGAACGGTTCAATCATTTAGACGTCATCATTAACAATGCTGGTGTGTACGCAACACCAAATCCAAGAACTAAAGAGGGTCTTGATGTACGCTTCGCAGTCAACACCATTGCTCCCTACTTACTCACTAGAGAGCTATTGCCGTTGCTCGGAGATACGGGTCGTGTGGTTAATTTGTCTTCAGCTGCACAAACAACAGTGAACACTAGCGCTTTACTCGGTAACAAACCATTGTCAGATGGCGAAGCATATGCCCAAAGCAAATTGGCATTAACGATGTGGTCACGAGCAATCGGACTAAAGCTTAAGAACACTGGCCCTATGTTGGTATCAGTAAACCCAAAATCATTCCTAGGTAGTAAGATGGTTAAAGATGCTTATGGGGTTGCTGGTGGTGATATCCGCTTAGGAGCAGATATTCTAACTCGCGCTGCGCTATCAGAAGAGTTTGCTCAAGCGCATGGTATGTACTTCGATAATGACATTGAAGCATTCGCGCCCCCACACCCTGATGCATTAGATCAAAGCAAAACACAGCAGATAATTGATACTATTGAATTAATCTTAAGCAAACTCTATTAATAACAATTAAGAATTATCTTGAGGTTCGTTTTTATTCGGACCTTAAAAACAATGTATTCGATAAGTGAAACTTGTTATCACTTTTCCGCAAACTCCCAATAAGGTGGCGTGCCATAGTATTCAGCAAAGTAATCAATAAAGGCACGCACCTTAGGCGCAATTAAACGAGAGCTTGGGTACACAGCCCAAATCCCAGCATCCATCGCTAAAGGGTGATCTTCGAGTACTTCCACTAGCTGACCACTTTGTAATTCTTGATAAACACTCCAAACCGAGTTGATAGAAATACCTAACCCGTTTACCGTCGCGTCTCTCATCGCATCACCATTATCAGTTTTAAAACGACCAGAAGTTCTTACATTGACCATTCCATCTTTTGTATTGAATGACCAATTATTCATTCCAACTAAGTTAATACATTGATGATTCGTCAAGTCTTGGGGCTTGTTAGGTCTCCCAAATTGTTCAATATAATCTGGTGATGCAACGATAATACGACGATCTGGCGCAAGCTTTCTTGCGACCAATGAAGAATCTTTCAACTCAGCGACACGAATGGCGACATCGAAACCTCCCTCAACCAGATCAATAATGGAATCAGAAAATCGGCAGTCCACGGTTAACCCTGGGTAACGCGCCATAAAACCTTTTAATGCGGGCACAATATGCAAGCGACCAAAAGTTGCAGAGGCGGTTATACGTAATACTCCCGTTGGCGCACTCTGCCCTGAGCCAACAGCTCCCCTTGCTGCCTCCACTGTTGCAAGGACCTCCTCCGCGTGAGGTAAAAAAGCCTGCCCTTCTTCAGTTAAGGAAACTTTGCGTGTGGTGCGATGAACTAAACGAACTCCTAAGCTGTCCTCAAGTTTGTTAATGTGCGCACTAGCGACAGCAGGAGAAAGTCCAAGCTCCTGACCAGCCATGCTGATGTTGTGTGTCGAAGCCAAACGGACAAATAGCTTTACATGATCGATGTTCATTTAATTTTCAATTATTTGTAAAAAATCACCATATAGAGCTTAGCATTTTCTTCCTTACGGATAGTAAATAAATACTCCAGTTAGAAAAAACTGATGGGCAGATAGAAGTCCAGCTCAAACGCCTCATCATGGCTAAGGAAATGGTTTTTATGATAGTGAACATAAGCGGGAGTAGAACGCTGCTTAAAGCCTGAATTCGGCAACCACTTTTCTAACACCATACTCAATTGAGGAAGAAGCTCTCCATATACCCCTGTTAAGCGAAAAACAGCATGCAAACCACCCGGAATCGTCATTTGATTCACGACACCGCGTACTTTAAGCGGCTTATCAATCGCCATACAAGCCACATAGCGACACTTATCGAGCTCAACCCAAGCGGGGTTGGAGTGATGCAAACCGTATTGAACCGAAAAGTCCCGATTCTCAGAGCTTGCCCACGCCTTCAAAATCAGCCACGCATTACGAATGGAACGGCTATAACCCTCATGCCGCACATAAGCCGCAAAGCGTTGTGGAACCTCCATAATTTTAGGTTCTGGCAACTCGCGTTTAGCAACCCGATGATAACCCGCAGCCACTTCTGGATCTTTTAGATACGGCTTTTCTGCGACTTGTAAATCATGCTTTCGCCACGCGCCAGGAGACATAGCGAACGTTGCTTTAAACGCTCGGCTAAAAGAAGATACCGAGCTAAAGCCGCACTTGTTAGCAATGTCTAACACCGATGAGCTGGTATCAAACATCAGTTGATTGGCGGCGTATTCCATTCTTGTTCGACGGATATATTGATGGACAGACTCCCCTACCACATCTTTAAAAATACGATGGAAGTGCTGTTCAGAATAGGCTGCTACATCTGCTAGCTCTTTAGCCGATAAATCTCTGCTAATGTCCTGGTGAATGTAAAACAGCACGTCATTGATTCTGGAAACTTGTTGATGGCTCACGGAGTAAACTTTCGCTTAAATAGCATAAATGGACATGTTTAACAGCATAAATGGACACACCAAGCTTGGCAATTTACCTATACTATTTCTGACATAAAAAAAGACAATTACGAGAAGCACAGCACATGGAAATCGCACAGTCATTACAACAAACTAAGTCATCCTACATCCGAGAGATCCTCGCAGCAGCGAGCGATAAGAACGTCATTTCTCTTGCAGGTGGCTTGCCGGACGAAAAAACCTTCCCGATCGACTTAATGAAACCGACGCTCGAAAACCTCGCGAATATGCCAGAGGTGTTTCAATATGGCGCAACAGCAGGCTACGCCCCGCTACTTAACTTTTTGACCGATTATTACCAGCTGCCGGAATCTCATTTGGCTATGATCACAACGGGCTCTCAGCAAGGGCTAGATTTGATTGCGCGTGCGTACGTAAATCCGGGCGATAAAGTGGTGATGGAAGCACCGAGCTACCTTGGTGCTATGCAAGTATTCGGTCTAGTGCAAGCCAACATCGTGACCGTTTCACAAACCGAGTGTGGCCCAAACCTAGAAGAACTCGAACAATGCTTTGCCACGCAGCAACCAAAAATGTTCTACGCCGTACCCGATTTTCACAACCCAACGGGCGTATGCTGGGCGCTAGAGACTCGCCAAAAAGTTGCCGAGCTTTGTATACAATACGACGTGGCATTCATCGAAGACGCGCCATACCGCGAGCTGCGTTTTTCTGGTGAAGCGCTTCCACTGGTTTCGGACTTCTGCCCACAGCACTCCATCGTATTGCGCTCTTTCTCCAAAATAGCTTCACCAGGCTTGCGTATTGGTGTAGTTACGGGCAAAAGCAGCTACCTTGAGCCACTCATCAAAATTAAACAAGGTGCCGATCTGCACTCTAGTATTCCTATGCAAGCTTTGCTGCATGGTCTGCTGCAACATGACAACTTCGAAACGCACATTTCAACCATCTGTGCGCTTTACAAATCACGTTACGATGTCATGTTTGCTGAGCTGCAAAAACAGCTGCCAGAAAGTTGCGTACTCAAACCCGTCGATGGTGGCATGTTCGTTTGGGTCGAGATTCCAGAATGCGACACCTTCGAACTGGCGAAAAACCTTCTCGCAAACTGGGTTGCCGTAGTGCCGAGCCCGGTCTTTTATCCAGAAGGTTCAAAGGTAAAAGCCGCTCTGCGTCTTAACTTTACCAATGCTACACCAGAAGAACTGACGACAGCTGTCTCTCGACTCGCGGATGTCCTCAACACGTTGTAATTGAACGCGAGTGTAAGAACCTGCCTTTGAGATTCAAAAAAAGTCTCAAAGGCAGCATCAAAAAAGTTCCCCAAAAAAATTTATATTTTTCCTTCAAATCAACTCTCTACAGTAAGTGCCTGTTTTCTCTTGAACCTCTCACTCATATAAAAATGAGAACTCAATCACGTATTTGATGGTTAGAAAAGTTACGTCTATCTTTCAGTCAAAGACATCAACTTCGCAGCGTTAATGCTCTCAATTTCAGACACTTTATCAATCGTGGCTTAGCGGTTGATAAACGACTAAAAAAGCATCTGTGGGCATACCCACTACGAAGGGTTGACCAGAACCATTCTGAATGTCGCGAGCCAATCTTTTGATTGGCAATTACGTCAGTGAATCGCACCAAATGACAGAGGGGTTATCAGGATGAATACTCGAACCACGACAGGACTCGTCACCATCGGCTGGTCCGTTACACTTTCACTTTTTACCGCATTCGCCGTGTATGCCAATACGTCGCCAAACTGTAGTGACGTATTAGCGGGCAACACAACCGCCGCATCGCAAAAAATGATGGTTTTATTGGGCGAAGACATCACCAAATCCAACCGTATAACTACGGTGATTCCAGCCGAAAACAATCCATTTGTGACCGAAGAACTGGTTTCGGTTTCTAACGACGTATCGCCAAACGGTCGTCTTTCACAAAAGAGTTTGGAAGAGATTCGGAAAGTCCGCTCAAATCTAGAGAAAGCAGCACAGGAAGTAAGCCGATTACAAGGCACTTTTGAAGTGGCTTTCATCAGTTTGATTGATGGTTACTGCCAATTTTCTAATCATAAACGTACTCAACATGCCAAAATCGACTTTGACCATTTGGAAGGCCTCACTTTGTATTCAATCCCCGCTTTAATAGCAATGGTCGATCAGTCGTACTACATGGCAAAGAATCGAATCGCTAATGAGCAGAAACAGTTAAGCGACATTGAAAAAGAGAAACAGAGGCAGAAACAGCAAGCAACTGCGGCAGCAGCCGCTCGTTACCAAGACAGTAACGTACTTGTAAGAGTCGAGAACTTTGATGGCGCTAATGTGACATTTTCCGTTACTAACATTGGTTCACAAGGATCATTGCAACCAAATTTCAACTCGTTTAATGCATATCGTACAGAAAGTGGAGAATTAATCTACAAGTCAGAATCTTTATTACACCTGGCGGATACTGCAGGTAACACACTTGAAACAATGGGTATCGCTGAGCTCTCATCACAAGGTGGAAGTGACATATCGATCTCTCCTGGAGAAACCCGAAAATTCGTTACTAGCATTGCTTCAGAAGTCGCGCCACATACGCAGTTGAGCTTAGAGTTTCCAGCCAAAGTGCTTAATACTGAGCGAGACTTTACATTGTCGTTTTCTGATACATCAGCGGTGGCGACAGCAAACGTTAATTAACGCAAAGTAGCCAGTATTTGTAGAACGCATCAAAGACAGGCGAGCAGCGCCTGTCTTTCAATTATGATCAAGCCAATAGCTACTGTTTGCACTTGTAAGCATTTGCAAACATCGTCACTGACGTAGAAAAGCTCAACGGTTGATACAAGTACAAGGTATCTGCGCCTAAATCCGCCGCCTTGATGCGCATTTGGTTTAGCGTCCCCCAAACCATGTCTTTATCTGCATGAAGCCAGTAGTCGTAAAAGTGTCCTTCTGAGCCGATCACGGTACCCATTAGTTCACAGTTTTCAATCGCATTCACATTGCCCCAAAGCACCTGTACTTGCTCAGATTCTTGAGTTGGGAACGTCACACATCCCGTTAATGATGCCGCTAACGCGAGAGTCATCACTCGCTTTTTCATACTTATATCGCCAAAATTTTTCATAGATGGCAGATTTTATGAATGGCTGATGTGATGACTAGCAAAAACTTTTTATCGCGTGTTCAAGTAGAATTAATGGACAACGGAAAAGATCCAAAAGGTGATCATGCAGCTAGCGAGCAAAAGCCTAATCACTCAGACCTAGCAATAAAGCTGTATCTGAGATACAACAGTAACGATTAAATAGCCGCGAGGGATAGAGTTTGGTTGCTAAAAATAAGCTAATTCGCTACACAGCTACGGAAGTCGCTGATGCATTTGACAAAGAAGATGAGCTCATTAAACAAGTTCAGTCCAACCAACTCTCGCAAGTGCTATTGCTTTGGCAAGTAAAAAGTCCAACGCTCGTGCTTCCCGCGGGTAAGAAATGGCCAGTGTCTAATGAGTTAGAACATGCGTTAAATACGTCTGGCTGGAAGCTCTTTTCTCGTAAAACCGGTGGTGCCCCAGTCCCTCAGGTGCCAGGTATTATCAATCTATCCCACATTTACCACTGGCCAGAAGGCGAGCCTTACAACATCAAAAAAGCGTATCTCGATTTATGTGCAATATTAACGGTTTTCTTTAAACAGCTCGGCGTGAAAGTGGATGTTCATGCTACGCCTTATTCCTACTGCGATGGCGAGTACAACCTCAACATTGGCGGGCAAAAAGTCGTGGGAACCGCGCAGCGTGTTTTACTTAAAAAAGGCGGCGGACAAGTGGTATTGTCACAAGCATGCATTCTGATTGATGCCGACGTCGAGAAGATTGTCGAACCAGTACGAATGTGTAATCAGCTTTGCGGTCACAGCGATGATATTCGTGGTGATGTCCACACACCGCTCTTCCATCATGTATCCGACCGCCCATCGGTAGATTCGCTCTTTCAGCAATTGACGAGTGCGTTTTTAACGCATGCAAAAGCGGAGTAATGAAAGGAGCAAGCCTCCCCCACACTCCGAACAGCATTTGATAAACTAAAACTGCATACCGTGATAGCGATGTAAGAATGGGCATCGCCAACGTAAAACCATTCAATCGATCGACCAAACCAGTTATCAGTTTTGCCTGCCAAAAAGAAATGAGATCCAGTTCAAATATTTATCCATGACGGAATTAGTTGAAGCCTGCGCGTAAAAGCCTCAGAATGTCGCACTTTTCGCACCGATTTGTTTTCGGCGCGTTGTTATCTAACTCTACAATTGAGAATCATACATATGGGTTTTACCTCGTTAGGTCTATCTGCTCCAATCCTTAAAGCTATTCAAGAGAAAGGCTACGACACCCCTTCGCCAATTCAGGCAAAAGCAATTCCTGCTATTTTGGAAGGGAAAGACGTAATGGCAGCAGCGCAGACTGGTACAGGTAAAACTGCAGGCTTTACGCTACCGATTCTTGAGCGTTTATCGAACGGCCCTCGCGTTCGTGCTAACCAAGTTCGAGCACTGATCCTAACGCCAACACGTGAGCTTGCAGCTCAGGTGCAAGAAAACGTGTTTATGTACGGCCGTCATCTTCCACTAAGCAGTGCGGTTGTTTTTGGTGGTGTGAAGATCAACCCGCAAATGCAGCGTCTTCGCAAAGGTGCGGATGTGTTAGTCGCGACACCAGGCCGCCTGATGGATTTGTACAACCAAAATGCAGTGAAGTTCGACCAACTGGAAGTACTAGTACTGGACGAAGCAGACCGCATGCTAGATATGGGCTTTATCCGTGACATTCGTAAGATCCTAGCTCTGCTACCAAAACAGCGTCAGAACCTACTTTTCTCTGCAACTTTCTCGGATGAAATCCGCGACCTTGCGAAAGGCTTGGTGAACAACCCGGTTGAGATTTCCGTTAACCCGGCAAACTCGACGGCGAGAACGGTTGAGCAAAGCATCTACCCAGCAGACGTGAAGAAGAAAGCACCGATGTTGGTTAAATTGATCAAAGACGGCGATTGGAAGCAAGTGCTGGTGTTTACGAAAACGAAACACGGCGCAAACCGTCTGGCGAAGTTCCTGATCGAACAAAATCTACCGGCTGCTGCCATCCACGGCAACAAGAGCCAAGGCGCGCGTACCAAAGCACTGGCGGATTTTAAATCGGGTGAAATTCGTGTGTTGGTCGCGACGGACATTGCTGCGCGCGGTATCGATATTCCGCAATTACCGCAAGTGGTGAACTTTGAGCTACCGAAAGTGGCAGAAGACTACGTTCACCGTATTGGTCGTACTGGCCGCGCGGGCGAAGTAGGTAAAGCGATTTCACTGGTGTGTGCGCTAGAAGCATCTGAGTTGTTTGCGATTGAACGTTTGATTCAAGAAGTACTACCACGTAAAGAGTTGGAAGGTTTTGCGCCAACCAATGTGGTGCCAGAATCTAAACTGGATACGCGCCCAATCAAACCGAAAAAACCTAAGAAGCCGAAAAAACCAAAAGCGCCAAATGCTGCAAGTGAAAATGCCCCAGCAGCCGAAAAGAAAGCAGGCAATGGTGCAAACAAACCTAAACGTCGCTTCAACGGTGGTAGCAACGGCAACAAAAACAGCACCAACCAAGGCGGTGCAGGCAAGCCTAAAGGCAACCGTGAAGGCCAAAGTCGTGCAAACAGTAAACCAGATGACCGCAAACCTAACGGCAACAAGCCAAATGGTAATAAACCGAATGGAAATAAACCAAACGGTAATAAGAGTGGCAACGCTGGTAAACCGTCTGGTAACCGCAAGCCAAACAATGCTAAGCCTGCAGGAAACAAACCGTCAGGTCAGCGCCGTAAGCCTCGTCCGCAAGCTGCAAACTAACCTGTAAACGGCCCCCGATAGCAAATACAACAAAGCCGCTGATAATCTCAGCGGCTTTGTCTTTCTTAGAACACAGTTTTCTAGAACACTGCTTTGTTAAAACAGCCTACATTAAAGGTGTGATTCGAATATCTGCGATTTGCGCTTCGTTCTTTTCACCCTCAATACCACCTGCGTAGATGTAGGTTTCATTCGATTTGAGGTAACTCATATTGAAGTGGTCCTTCAGCGCGACCTGATAGGTTTTTCCCTGCTCCAACGTCACCTCAATTGGCGTTGAGTAACGCATACCTTGGTTTTCACCAATATGGCCCATCTGCAAGTAACCTTGACCAACCACTTTACCTGCATCATCCAATACCTCTAACAATTTCACGGTGTTCGTGATGCCAGTATTAAGTTGCCCTAGGTTATTGTTGTACCAAGCATCGAACTGGTAAGTGCCCGTTACAGGGGCTGTAAACGACTCTGCACCTTTTACGATGCCACTGTCTTTACTCACCGTAACCACTGAGACATTGTCTTTGAGTGGCTGATATTCGCCATCAAGTTTGATGCGGATCTCTTCACCGACACAAACAGGTTGGCTTGGGTTAGAACGGAAGCCTTTATCGTTAATGCTTTCAGCCAAATAACAAGCAAAACCTGTTGGCGTATCGGAATAAGATTGAGCAATCACGTTCTTTTGAATCAGCTCGCCATTGCGATACAAGTTCACGTTGTACTTACTCGTCACGTCAATCGAAACCGAATTATCAACGCTTTTTACCACCAATGTTGGCTCTTGCGGAGAATAAACGCGACTATCTCCACTTGCGTACGGTTTCACACCAGAAACTAAAGTAATGCTGCTATCTACATTCACAAGCGCGCCCAATGTCACGTGGAAATGCCCCTCATCGTCCATCGTGACATTTTCAACTGGGTAGTAACCTGTGTCATCTTTGCTTACTTCAGGCAAGTCAATCGTTACCGAGTAGTTCTTTCCTTTGAAGGCAAAGTTTTCCAACGTGATTTGTTCAGACTGAGCCAACAAGTTATTGCGCACCCAACTTGTGATAAACGGCTTCACTTCCAACTTGCCCGTTTCGGTATGGATGCCGAATAGGGTCTCTACCACCATGTTCAAGTAGCCACCCACAGACCAAAGCTGACGCTGAGAGTTAATAACTGGGCCATCCATGCTTGGATCTTCACCATGATCACTATGGATGATGAATGACTTACCAGAAAGCCACTCTAAGTTTTCCATGTTGGATAAATTAGTTGCCGTACCACGAACCAACGATTGAATGGCATTGTTCGCTGCTGCCACATTTTGTGTTTGATGCGCGGCGCGCAAGCTGTACGCGGTAACAAATGGCCAAATTGCGCGATTATGGTACACAGGCACGTCCGGTTGTTGAGGGAAGTAAACCGGCACGCCAAACTCACTGTGTGGGTAATTGGCCATGATTTGTTTCGCCTGCGCATCACTTGCCACGCCACTGATGATTGCCAACGCTTCGCCCAACATATCGTATTTGTCGACCGCAATGTCTTTGCCATTGTCAAACAAATAGCTTACGTACATACCGCGTTCGGCATTCCAAAACTGATCGTTGATAGCGGTTTTTAACTGCTCAGCCCACTCGGTGTATTTGACCGCGTTGGTTGAGTCGTACTTCTCTGCCAACTTAGCCGCGAGCTGAATCGCGCGGTAGTGAACCACGTTTGTCGATAACGCTTTGCTGCTACCAATCGCATTGACATCGTTTGGCGTCCACGTTGAGTAAGTTTGCTCACGCCAATCGAGGAATGATTGCTCACCAGTGTATAAACCGGATTTCGCATCAAAAGCCGCCAGGCGATCGGCTTCAAGTGTATTACTGATCGCTTTATATGCGCGCTCTGCAAACTGGTTGTACTCTTCCCCATCCAATGCCGAAAGTAAGCGTTCTGCACCAAGCGCCCAAGTCGTACGGTCGGTACTGATTGGCCAACTGCCGCCCGTGCCCGTGTCTTGCACAATCTGCTCGCCATCGTATTGCTGATCGGTCGTGTCGCGGAAAGCAGACAATTTGAAATTCAAACCATTTTGCACGCGAGTTGGATTCATCAATGCAAGCGAAAGGTCTGCTGCGTACGCCAAATCACGCGTCCATACGTAATGCCACTTCGCGCCCGTCTCAAAAACTTCCGCTTTGATTGGGTTGTTGTAGTTGTAATTGCCGTCTTTGATTTCAGAAACGGCAAGCTGGTCTAGCTCTTTCATCGTCAATGCAAACAACGCGTCAAACGCGACATCACCCGACACCACTCGCGGCCCTGTTTGCTCATTAATCACTAAGCCTTGGTCGAGCGCATCACGCAATTCTGTCGTCGTTGAAATACCAAATTCACGCAGCTCCGCTTTAGGATCTTTCACCGAGAAAATCACGGTATCACTCGAGTCATCGTAATTGGCGAACAGTTTCACTTCTTTGCTCTGATGCCCTTCATGCACCATTGCAGGGTCGAGAATCGCATCAGAGTAGTATTTTTCCGCTTCTTCTTGTGTTGCTTTCGTCACAGTCATTGACGCGCGACTTTCATCGGCAAAGCTCACAGAAAACTTGTAATACCCTTTGTCTTCAAACGTGATCTCAGAGTTGCAATCATCGTTCATACACGCTTCATTCGTGTCTGGTTTTGGCAGGTACTCCTGAGCTTTATCGAACGCCGCGGGCTCCTCAAAGTAGGTGTATTGGATCTGCCAACCCGGATCAGCAATCTTGAACTGATTACTACCTCGAGCGACGCGCAGTACGGTTTCGTACTCGTTATTACCCAAATAGTTTAGCTTGGCATGCTCTGCCGTGCCCCAATCCCCATTTAAACCACGTAAATATAAGTCGGCTGAAATAATTGGTTTGTCGACCGGCACTGGCGCATCAGAAGAATCTGACCCACATCCAGCAAGACCAATACAAGACGCGACAGCAAGCGCAATAAAACTCGGTTTCATGTTCATCCCTTAGATTGTTGTTTTGGCGACAGTCTAAAGAACACCTTTTTGAGGGGAAAATAGGAAGTCAGGAGCGAGCTATAGATAACATCTATACGTCAAACCCCAACAGTGATGTAGATCTATGAAATGCGCATAATTTCAATCAAATGAGATTACAGATTTGTGATTTATAAATGAAATTGTGCAAAATACCCCTCGTTCTTAGAGGGGAAAGAAAATGGACAAATCTCTGCAGCAATTTTTACTGGTTGCACGCTGCCAAAGCATCAGCGCTGCGGCAAGAATGGCAGGGTTAAGCCAGCCAACGGTAACAAGCAATTTAAAGAAGCTGGAAGAGAATCTCGGCGTGACGCTGTTTGAACGTCATCCTAATGGCATGGTGTTGACCGAATACGGACGCATCCTCTATCGCCATAGCAACGCGATGCAGCATGAATACAACCAAATGATGCAAAGCATTGATGAACGGAAACAGTACCAAGTCGGAAAAATTAAAATGGGCACTGGCGATGCGTGGTGGCCGCTGTTCGTCAAACAAGCACTCAATCAACATCTGACCAAGCAGCCATCGGCATCTACGCACGTCGAATTTGGCAACCACTTAGGCTTGATGGATTCATTAATCAACGAACAGATTGAATTCTTCATCGGCCACGAGATTGTCGGCTTGTCGTCTAAATGTGATGTTACGTTTATTCCGCTATTTCAAACGGTTGATGCCTATTTTGTTTCCCCAAACCACCCACTTCTAGGGAAAACCGTCACCGAAGATATGCTGCACGAATACCCAGCTCTTTCGGTCACTTATGATGCTAAGAAATTCGCTCACGTCATCGATAACCCAATCCCGAAGCAAAATGAACGCGAAAGGCAGCAACTGGATGACAGACCGACTTACGAAGTGGATTCTCTGCTCGCCAGTATTGATGTACTGAAAGAAAGCGTCGCGGTGATGTCTTATACCGGGCACCTCAAACCGTATTTGGAATCCTTTGGCTTACGATGCTTAACCATGGAAAACGAACCAAACCCTGGCACCGTCGGGATTTATCGCCACCGCCGAGAAACCTCTGAATCGCATCTAGATCTGATTGCTGGCATCACTCAGCGCGCTAAATTGCTCAACTAGAAAGTCCAAAAACAGGCGAACTCTTTTCGGTTGATATTGGCGGCTTTGATAAATGACATGTAGATCCGCTTCAGCGCCTTGCGAAAAGGCGCTGAAGTTTTTCATATACCCATCCAAAACCGTTACTAAACGTTGTTTTTTGAGGTCTTGCTGAATATCTAAAATCGATTTCAACGCAATCCCCGCACCGTCCAACGCCCATTGTCGAATCACTTCACCATCATCAGAAAATCGCTTTGGCGTGACCGTGATCGATTGGTGAGACTCTTCATCTTTAAAGTGCCACGTTTTTAATTCTTCATTGCTGCGCACCATGGCTAAGCAGCGATGGTCCGCGAGATCTTGTGGACAGTTTGGGACACCTTGCTTCGACAAATAGTCAGGTGATGCGCACAGCACGCGTTGACTCGACGCCAGCCTGCGCGAAATGAGATTGCTGTCCGCTAACTCGCCATAACGAATCACCAAATCGAGCCCCGATTCAGCCAAGTTCGATAAATTGTCATTAAGATAAAGATAAGGCGTCACATCCGGATATTGCTCAGAAAAAGCCGACACCATCGGCGAAATAATTTGTTTGCCAATATCTCGTGGAGCTGAAATTTTCAACGTTCCGCGCACTTGCGAAATACCCGTTTGCAGCAAGTTTTCCGTCTCTTTCACGCTATCAATGATGTTAAGACAAGCTTGATGGTACATTGCCCCTGCGTCCGTGAGTGATACGTGGCGTGTGCTTCGGTTGAGCAGCTTTACGCCATAGCGTTCTTCTATCGCTTGCAGCCTTGCCGTTACCGTCGCCGGAGACAAACCTAACTCCCTTCCCGCCGCCGCCAGACCTTGATGTTTAACGATGCTGACAAACAACGTCATATCCGAAAACTTATCCATCTTCGTGCTCTTATTATTTGGAAAAACTGAATAATCAATTTAGATATTACCCAATTATCAAATTAAGTCGAATCCATATACTGACCCTATCGACATTGTTTAGACCCAGAACGTTATGTGACAGGGAAAAGTTAAACGCCGTAACGCTGTACAACGCACAACAACACGCCCTGCCCAGCCAAGAGATAGGAAACAAAAAATGAAACTGTACATTTATGAACATTGCCCCTTTAGCGCCCGCGTCCGTTTTGTTGCAGGCATGCTGAATATTAAGCTGGATGTCATCAACATTGCTTATAACGACGAGAGCACCACCACAAACCTCATCGGCGCAAAACAAGTTCCTCTTTTGATCAAAGACGATGGTGAAGCCATGGCGGAAAGCTTAGACATCATCAACTACTTCCTTGAATTGGCATCTTCCAGCGAAAACAGCCAACCCTCCAAACCGGTTTTAGACTGGCAAAAACAAGCGTTTTTACCGCTACAAAAAGTCGGGTATCCGCGTTGGTCAAACATGACGTTACCGGAATTTGCAACAGAAACCGCTAAACAAGCATGGCGTGCAAAAAAAGAAACCGAAGCGTTAAATTTTGAAGCTTTGATTAACGATACACCTGCGATTGCGAAAGAAGTCGCCGCTTTGATAGAACAAACCAAACCCTTGCTCAACCTAAGTTCAGAAAAGCAAACGTCACTGGTTGATCAAGCCATTATGTTTTCCATTCTACGCGGCTTTTTCAGTGCGCCCGAAGTGCAATGGGATCCAGCCGTACTTCACTGGATGGCAATCGCTCGTAAAGCGACCAACGTGCCTGTACTTATCTAAGGAGCGCAACATGCAACAAAGAACAAATAAGCTGTTTGAGCCAGCTCAACTGAAATCGTTGTCACTACAAAACCGTATTGTCATGGCACCAATGACTCGCGCACGCACCACTCAGCCGGGCAACATCCCGAATGAGATGATGGCAACGTATTATCAACAGCGCGCTTCTGCCGGGCTGATCATTTCCGAAGCCACGCAAATTTCGGACGATTCTCAAGGCTATTCGTTCACCCCTGGCGTTTACACCGATGCGCAAGTGGCGGGCTGGCAAGGTGTGACCCAAGCGGTCAAATCACAAGGCGCAGCGATGTTTTGTCAGCTATGGCATGTGGGCAGAGTGTCTCACCCAACATTCCAAAATGGTGAACAGCCTATCGCGCCATCTGCGCTCGCTCCGGTAGAGACGCAAGTTTGGATTGCAGATGAACAAGGCAACGGCAATATGGTCGATTGTGTTGAGCCTCGCGCCATGACACAAGCAGATATCAACCGAGTTGTCGGTGATTTCGCGAACGCAGCCAAACGCGCCATTGAATCGGGTTTTGATGGTGTAGAAATCCACGGCGGGAATGGGTATCTGATCGATCAGTTCTTAAGAACCAACTCAAACCATCGAACAGACAACTACGGCGGTTCACGAGAAAATCGTATCCGTTTTCTTATCGAAGTAGTGGAGGCAGTTATCGCCGCTGTTGGTGCGCATCGAGTTGGAGTGAGATTGGCACCATTCATTACCTTTAAAGATATGGACTGCCCAGATATCGTGCCAACGATCTTAGAGGCATCAAAACAGCTACAGGAGCGCGACATTGCCTACTTGCACTTGTCCGAGGCCGATTGGGCCGATGCACCAACGATTCCAGAGACGTTCCGAATCGAACTTAGAAAGCGCTTTCGCAACGCTATCATTGTCGCAGGTCGCTACAATCCTCAACGAGCAAACGAAGTGTTAGAGAAAGGCTACGCGGATCTTGTCGCATTCGGACGGCCATTCGTAGCAAACCCAGACTTAGTCTCTCGCTTGCAACATCACCATCCGTTGGCAGAACTCGATGGCTCAACGTTGTTTGGCGGAAACGAACGAGGCTACACCGATTACCCTGCTCTGCAACAGGAATGCGCAGAACAGGCCTAACAAAAAAGCCCCAACCTAGCTGCTACGGTTGGGGCTGTCACCAAACTAAAATTGGTTTTAGCTAGCTTAATCTGGCTAAGAGTTAAATCACTTCTAACGCGCCGCTGCGCCAAGGTTCGATAACGACTTTGATGTGATCATTTGGCGTCATTAACTTTGTAAATGCGTCTTCGACACCATCGATTCCCACTTTGGCGGTGAGCATTTTCTGCCAAGGCAACTTATGTTCGGCAATCGCTTGTAGGCATTGCTCAAACTCGTGCGGTTGGTAGTAGTAAGAGAATCTCAAATCGAGCTCTTTTACCGTCGCGTACGCGTAGTTAATGATTGCGGGTGTCGTATGGATACCCGAGATGACGATTCGCGCTCGGGCAGGAGCGCGGCGCAGAAAATCGTCAATCAAGGTATGCTTGCCAACACACTCATAAATGACCAGGCGTGAATTCATCGCGTACTGCTCACCAACGGCGATCTCGTCTTCCTTGGTCGGGTTGATCAATCGATTTGCGCCAAACTCACTAGCAAGTTGCAGTTTCTCTTCCTGAAGATCGACCGCAAGAATATTGCTCACGCTACGTTGTTTCAGTGCAGCAATCACCGCCAGCCCTATAGGGCCGCAACCGACAACCAGCGCGGTTTCTTCCGTTTCGATTTCACTGCGATTGACCGCGTGCAAACCGACCGCCAGCGGCTCGGTTAACGCCGCCGCCTCAGACGGCATTTCGTCTGGGACAGGCAGCAATAACGCTTCATCAAGCAGGAAGTACTCAGAGTAAGCACCATAAGTACCCGGAGTAACACCAACGCCTGCGCCATTTTGACTGAGCAACATCGGCACAGAGGTGACTCGGCTACCAACGGACAACGTTTGCTGCGTACCGGCACCGTATTCGACAATTTCCGCACAGAACTCGTGCCCTAACATCACTTGAGCGTGCTCACCGGATTCATCAGGTATCAACCCGAGCTGGTGGAATACATCAAATACCTCATCCGCGTGTCGAGTAATGTGAAGGTCGGAGCCACAAATGCCACAGGCAAGGCTGCGAACCAACACTTGTCCCGCTTCGGGTTGAGGGATTTCGACTTGCTGCAGGCGGACTCGGCCATCCTGCATTACAATACTGTTCATCTGTTGCATGGGGTTACTCCGCTAGCTCATCGCTTAGGCCAGCAATCGCACCCGGTTTGATATAGCGCGCAGTGAAGCCTTGCGCTTTGGCAGCGGCAACCACCACTTGCTCAATCCAACCTGCATCCATAATGTTGATGAAGTTACCCTCTTCGTCAAAGTTAATGTTCGCACCTTGGATCACCATAAAGCCATCAGCACCACCCGACTCTTCTGGACAGTGAAAGGTATGAATCGAACCACCTGGCTCATACAAATAACTACCAGCGGTTTGGACTTGGTCTGGGTATTCAATGTAGTGCCAAGCGCCACTCAGTGTATAGAAATGCACCACACCAGTATGGAAGTGCTTAGGTAAAGTCACGCCCGGCTTGAATTTGGCACGAATCACCCAAGTACCGTTTTCTGGGTCAAGAAACAACGGGTAAACATCCACACCCGGTAACGCGTCTTTGATGAGCGACTCCTCATTGGTATTAAGAGTTAATAAGAAATCTTGGTGCTGAATAACTTCTGGTAATGACATAACTTACATCCTCGCTATTGCTGTAATGTGGCGTACTCGCCTATCCCATAAGTGGGTACTTAAAATTCTCGAAACCGTCAGATGCGCTGATGGTGCAGCCGTTGATACAGTTGGCTTTCTCGCTGACCAGAAACGCCACCACATCAGCAATCTCTTCTGGTTGTGTGAAGTTTTGACGCATCTGTTCTTTGCGGATGTGGTCCCACAGGCCAATCTCTTCGTATTGCCTTAACATCGGAGTATCAACGCGTCCCGGAGCGACAGCGCAAACACGAATACCCAATGGTGCGAGTTCTAATGCGGCGCATTTGGTCATCATATCGACTGCGGCTTTACTGACGTTGTAGGTAAAGGTCATCTCAGACGCCATTCGTGCGTAAACAGAAGAAGTATTGAGGATCACGCCCGGCGTGCCTTGTGCTTGGAATTGTCGCCCAGCGGCGAGAATGCCGTAGTAGACACCATTTTGGTTGACCTTTGAGATCGGCTCAAAATCGGCAATTGGGTCGTGGTCAAGCAGAGGTTTCGGCGCGCCAATGCCTGCGTTGTTAACCATGATGTCAAGCGAGCCAAACTGTTCAACCGCGTACTTCACCATAGCTTCAACTTGTTGGTAATCGGTGACGTCCGCGACAAAGGTTCCCAACTGCTTTGGGTCAAAACTTGTGTACATTTGCAGTGATTGTTCTGAAATATCGACAGCAAGCACTTTGGCTCCTTGCTCTCTCAGCTTTGCAATGATGGCTTGGCCAATTCCACCAGCTGCCCCAGTCACAATGGCCGTTTTATTGATAAGTTCCATACACCTTCTCATCCACGCGTTGTTGTTATCAAAATGTAACCTAGATCAACTCACTGACACTCACTTGACCTTTTGCGAAGTAAATTTGATACATTGCGATTTACAACCTGTTAACATTTTAAAATCGAGACATGTATATCGTACGAAGTGGCGCTGCTGATAAATTTGATAGCTTGGTTTCAGAATTAGGTCAGAATCCGCAAGAGATAATGGCCGCTGTTGGCCTGTCTGCGGCGCAGTTTCGCAATCCCGATACGTATCTCGCCTACCCTAGGCTGGCTGAATTGCTGGAGGAAGCGGCTGCTCGTTGTCAGCAACCGCTGTTTGGCGTGTTGCTCGCCGAGCGTCAAAACCTACAGAGCTTGGGAGACTTACCAATGCTGGTTTCCCGGGCGCAAACGGTCGGTGAAGCCTTGGCGCGGGTGAATGATTTTCTCTATCTGCATTCGTCAGGGGTCACTCTCAACATGACGCCACAAGATGATTGGGTACGGTTGTCGCTCAATATTGATGTGCACAGCGAACGAGGTATCGCGCAGTTGATGCAGCTCAGTGTGTCGCATCTGGCGATGTTTATTGCCAGTCTGCTTGATATTGAAGCAAGTCACTTCGCGCTACATTTGACTCAACACGCAACATTGGAAGTAGAAAAAAGCAAGTTTGCCCAGCAGAACAAACTGCGTTTCGGTGATAAGTTTGACGGTATCCTACTTAAAGCGACTCTGCTTAACGCTAAGAACCACCAAGATGAAGACGCACTAGAGCGCCATTTTCAACAGCACCTCAAAGAGCTGCAAACCCGTTACCCCAACAATCTCAGTGACCAAGCAGCAAACATGATTGGCCGTCTGCTCTCAACCGGAGAATGCAGCGTTGAGCGCGTTGCAAGAGCATTGGACCTGCATCCGAGAATGCTGCAAAACAAGCTGAAACAACAGGGCACAAATTATCGACAGCTTTTACAACAAGTGCGTCAGGATTTCGCCGAACAGCGATTGCATGAGAATATTCAGAGTATTACCGATATCGCGTTGCAACTGGGCTATGCAGAAACTGCGGTCTTCAGCCGCCACTTTCGTCGCTGGACGGGAAAATCGCCAAGGCAATGGCGACAAGAAAAAACTCAGTTACAAACGTTTAAGCCCATCAGTTAAAAGCATAAATAACCTATCGTTCAAACCAAAAAGTGTGAGGTGGGAGGGTTGGTATCGAGAATTTCAGCAATCACAGATAACCCGTGTTTGATGTAGCCTCGGTTTGTTTCTGCTCCCAAGCTGATTCGCACGTAAGGCATTGGCTGATTAGTATCGAGAACAAACGGTTTATATCCCGTGATCTGCACCCCTGAACGCTTTGCCGAAGCAACCAGGTCATCGCTATTCCACTGCTCGGGTAGTCTCAACCAAATGTGCTGTCCATTCGGGTGCGAGCTATAAACATGCCCTTCTAAAGCGGCTTTTGCTATTCGCTGTCGCTTAGCAAACTCATTGACTTGAAAGCGAATAAGTCGATTTAACGTACCGTTCTCGATCCACAAATGAGCGACTTCAAATGGTAATGGAGTCGCGGACCAACTCGTTGCCGCTAAACGACCAATCGCGTGCTGCAAAAAATGACGTGGGACCGTCAGATAGCCAGTGCGCATGCCTGGCGCTACAACTTTGGTTAAACTGGTGACATAGAAAGCTTGTTCGGGTAACAATGTGGCAAGGGGTGGGACACGGTTAGGTTCTAGTGCTCCATACACGTCATCTTCAATGACATAGATGTCGTATTGCTGCGCAATATTCGCTATCGCCTCTCGGCGTTCAACATCCATATGCGCACTAGTCGGGTTAGCCATGCTCGGTGTGCAACACAATACCTTGATTGGTTTGTGTTTACATGCCCATTCAAATGCATCCGGCGTTATACCAAACTCATCCATTTCAAGTGGTTGCAACTTAAATCCAAGCATTCTCGAGCGAGAGATCAAGCCATGATCAACCAAGTGACCACAAGCAACTAAATCACCGTGTTCAACAACTGTGCTTAAAGCCAACGTTAAACCATGGCATGCTCCATTTGTGAGTAATATTTGATCGGCACCCACATCCAACCCTTGGCTACTTAGAAATCGTGCTCCTGACTCAATATGATGAGGCTGACCTGTTACCGGCTTTGCTTTACTGATCAAACCACGATTGTTTGTTTGCCCAGCAATCTCCATTAACGCCTGATTAAAAAGCGTAATGTGGCGATCGGTCACCACTGGATGTGCAATCGACATATCAATTTCATCCGGCGTTTCTTTCATCTCTTGTGTCAGCATGAACTCCGTGTCCGTACTTTCATCCACAAAACCTGATTTGACAAAAGTACCATTCCCAACCCAAGACTCGATCGCCCCTTTTTTCTCTGCATAACCATATGCATGGCTCACCGTTTGTACGCTGACGCCAATTTGCTCTGCAAACTCACGATGTGTGGGTAATCGAGTTCCCGGTTTTAGATAACCACTGCGGACACATTCGACAAGATAGTTACCAATGGAGATGTATTTAGCGGTGCCTGGCCGAATGATCGGGTTCAAAGAAATTGTCATGACACAATATTTTAATTGATTCATTTTTAACGCTCATTGTAACTTCCATTTAACAAATGGCGAACTTTAACTCACAAAACGAGGTGAAATGCACAAAAATAAACCACAATTGTAATGATTGACATGAAATGTATGGGTTAAACAAACATGTTAAACAGCATCGTTCAATCCAAATACAACCCCAGAGGTAAATTGCAATCATTTTTAACGCAGATCTGGCTAGCTGGTAGAAGGTAGAAATACCTCAGCGTCTCCGAAGGCCCATAAGGCGTCGGATTTCTAACAAGGAGAAAATATGAGAGGCGTTGCTTTGCATTTTACACTGGATGAGTTCCAGGATCGGTTAACGAAAGTTCGGCAATCGATGGAAGAAAGAGAATTGGATGTCCTTATCATTCATGACCCTTCTAACATGGCGTGGCTGACAGGCTATGATGGGTGGTCTTTTTACGTGCCACAATGTGTCGTTGTTGGTCCATCTGATGAGCCAGTTTGGTTTGGACGCTGCCAAGATGCCAACGGAGCATACAGGACTGCGTATATGTCGGCAGAAAACATCACCTACTATCCAGACCATTATGTAATGAACCCGCCGTTACACCCGATGGATTTCCTGGTCGAAGCCGTACTGGCTCCGCGCCTTTGGGATCGTGGTCGCATCGGTGTAGAAAAAGATAACTATTACTTTAGCGCCACCGCTTACGAATCACTCACTACGCACCTACCGAATGCTCAACTTCTCGATGCAACTGGACTAGTCAACTGGTGCCGCGCCGTTAAATCCGATCAAGAACTGGCATACATGTACCGTGCCGCTCGCATTGTTGAAAATATGCACCGCGTCGCGTTCGACATGATTGAACCAGGATTACCGAAACACCACCTTGTTGCCGAGATTAACCGCCAAGCCGTGCTCGGGCATGAAGACCACTTTGGCGATTACACCGCGATTGTGCCGCTTTTGCCATCAGGTTCTGATGCTTCCGCACCTCACCTGACTTGGGATGACAGACCCTTCAAGAAAGGCGAAGGGACGTTTTTTGAAATCGCAGGGGCGCACCGACGTTACCATTGCCCACTCTCACGCACTATTTTTCTTGGCGAGCCTGACGACAAGTTCAAACGAGCCGACGAAGCCCTAACTTTAGGACTTGAAGCAGGCCTAAAAGTGGCAAAGCCCGGAAATACCTGCGCCGACATCGCCAATGCACTAAACCAGGTTCTCGATAAAGCGGGATTCTCACGCGAAGGCGCCCGTTGTGGCTATCCAATAGGTTTGAGCTACCCGCCAGATTGGGGGGAACGAACCATGAGTTTGCGAGACACCGATAAAACCATCTTGAGAGAAGGCATGACATTCCATTTTATGCCGGGGCTGTGGTTCAAAGATTGGGGGTTAGAAACAACGGAAAGTATCGTCATTACCCATGATGGAGCAAAAACGCTGTGTGACTTTCCACGCCACTTATTTGTTAAACACTAATTTTTCAAACCTCAAGCTCTGTTGAGCTAGGTCTGAGAACTAAAAGGACTTGATATGCAAAAAAGCTCGATCACAGCCACCATAGACTTTGACCGAGAAGGTGTACAGCACGGCTTTTTAACGCTGCCCTATTCACATGACGACTCCGCTTGGGGAAGTATTATGATACCTATCACCGTGATCAAAAATGGTCACGGACCAACCGCACTGCTTACTGGCGGTAATCACGGAGACGAATACGAAGGCATCACCAGCCTGCTAAAATTGACGAACTCGCTTCAGGCAGATCAAATCCAAGGTAGTGTCATTATTGTACCCATGATGAACTTACCTGCGGTACAAAATGCCTCACGTACGTCGTTTATCGATAAAGGGAATTTAAATCGAAGCTTTCCCGGCAATCCCATAGGCACAGTGACTGAGAAAATTGCGGATTATTTTACTCGTTACCTAGTTCCTAAGTGCGATTTTGCGTTAGACATTCACTCAGGTGGTAAAACGTTAGATATCGTGCCGTTCGCCGCTGCCCATCGTCTCGACAATCTCGATCAAGAAGAAGCCTGCATATTAGGTGCAAAACTGTTTGGCGCACCTTACACCATGATCTTGCTCGAAATGGACGCCACCAGCCTGTATGACACTGCCGTGGAGTCTCAGGGAAAAATCTTTGTTACCACCGAACTAAGAGGAGGCGGAACCAGCACTCCAGAAACCATCGCTTATTCCGACCGTGGCATTCGCAACTTCTTGCGCTTCTCAGGCAACTTGCCCGGTGACTACGAACAACCAACCCAACCAACTAAGTTATTAGATATGCCTGATGCAAGTTGTTATGTGCAAAGCCAACACCACGGCATCACAGAATACTTATGTGATCTTGGCGATACCGTCAAAAAGGGCGATGTATTAGTGAGAATCTTCTCGACCGAGCGCACAGGTACCGCCCCCGTTGAGTACAAGTCACAGCGCAATGGTATTTTCGCGGCGCGTCGTTTTCCTGCTATGGTGAATATCGGTGACACTATCGCAGTTATAGCCGAAGACTGCGGCGAGATAGGCTGATTGAAAAGCCAACTAAAGAAATCAAAACAAATGGCATACCAGAAGCAAACTGGAAAGCACCTTATAACAGCGACCAGTCATCAGCCTTTCATGAAATGATTAGTATTCTACAGGGAGACTCATTATGCGCCTCGATCGCTACGACGTAAAAATTCTACAAATACTTCATGATAATGGTCGTATCACCAAATCTCACCTTGCCGAGGCCATCAACCTATCCGTGAGCCCTTGCTGGGAGCGCGTCAAAAAACTGGAAGAAGCAGGCATCATTGAAGGCTACGGAGCAAGAGTAAATACCGATATTTTGTTCAAACGAACGTCGGTTATGGTTGAAGTTACGCTCAAAGAACACAACGCCCAAGCGTTCAAACGCTTCGAGCAACTGGTTCAACATTCACCAGAAGTCACTGATTGCTATGCCACGGGCGGTGGTGTCGATTACATCCTTAAAATTCAGTCAGAAGATATCGACCAATATCAGCGGCTTATCGACAACTGGTTAGACTCAGATGTGGGCATTGAGCGCTACTTTACTTACATTGTGACAAAAACAATCAAACGTGATGCGGGCACATTCGAAGTAAACCAAAACGCTTTGTTATAAAAGGGAAAATGCGCATCAGGCGTGAACAGAAAAAACACCATATTTAACGGCACTAAAAAGAAAGTTCTGACGTTTTAAACCTCGGTATCAGAAATTATTTCGGTCACTTCTCCATTACAGTTTCATTATGGACAACGATGCTGGGAGAAGGACTCATGACAGCACTGCACAGCTTACACGCTGAAGAATTAAAAGCCTCGCACGACATGATGGCGATAATGAAAGACGTACGTTTGGTGAGAGGTTTAGCGTACGTGAATGGCAAATGGGTAAGTGGTGATCAATTTCATCCGGTGGATAATCCAGCAGATGGCACGGTCATCGGTTACATCACTAAGCTATCTCAGCAACAACTCTATCAAGCGATTGATGAAGCCGACCAAGCCTTTCGTCAATGGCGAAAAATGCAAGCAGAAGAGCGCGCTGAAATTCTCATGCGTTGGCACGACCTGATTCTAGAATCAAAGCAAGACCTTGCTCATTTGATGGTGATGGAGCAAGGAAAAACACTAGGTGATGCTGTAGGTGAGATTGACTACGGCGCATCCTTTGTTCGTTGGTTTGCCGAAGAAGCACGCCGCTGTTATGGCGAAACCATCCCAAGTCATATTCCGAATGCGCAGCTATCAACGGTGCGCGAGCCAATTGGTGTCGCAGCACTGATTACGCCATGGAACTTTCCTAATGCCATGATCACACGCAAAGCCGCAGCCGCACTAGCAATAGGCTGTCCGGTGCTCATTAAGCCAGCCAGTGAAACGCCTTTTTCTGCGTTAGCGTTGGCAGAGTTAGCAGATCGAGCTGGCTTTCCACCTGGTGTGTTTAACGTGATCACTGGCGATGCGGTGATGGTGTCACAAACCTTGTGTCACTCCGATAAAGTCAAAGCGCTCTCGTTCACAGGCTCAACTCGAGTAGGCAAACTATTGCTACGCGACGCGGCACAAACCGTGAAGAAGTGCAGTATGGAACTCGGTGGTAACGCCCCTTTCATCGTGCTGCCAGATATGGATGTCGAGCAAGCAGCCAAAGCCGCCGTGGATGCGAAGTTTCAAACCGCAGGACAAGACTGCTTGGCCGCAAACCGTATTTTCGTCCCTGACGATAAGTACGAAGCGTTTTTGGAAGCGTTTGCCAAAGAAATGAGCCACATCGTTTTGGGCAATGGCTTAGACGAAAAAACCACCATGGGACCACTTATTAATCGCACTGCGGTGGATAAAGCGCATGATTTGGTGCGTGACGCGCTCGACAAAGGCGCGCGATTGGTAGCGGGATACAACCAGCCCGTACCAGGCGAAAACTTCTTCGCGCCGACATTGCTAGCCGATGTAACCCCTGAAATGGCGGTGTATCGCGAAGAGAATTTTTGTCCTGTGGCAGGCGTATTGCCTTACCAAGACTTAGATACCGTGATTGAAATGAGCAACGACACTGAGTACGGCTTAGCTGCCTATGTTTATGGTCACGATATTCACCAAATTTGGCACTGCATGCGCGGTTTGGAGTTTGGCATGGTGAGCGTGAACTCCGTCAAAATGACAGGGCACCCTATCCCATTCGGCGGCGTGAAACAGTCTGGTCTTGGACGAGAAGGAAGCCGTCACGGATTTGAAGAATACAGCGAAATCAAATACTGCTGCTTAGGCGCTTTACCAACCGTCAGTGGCAGTTGAGACACGAAATATGGATATCCAATTATTCGAGGAGAAGGATCATGAGTAACAAAACCCAACAACTTTTAGAGATCGATCGTCAGAGAGTATTTCATGCCTCAACCCACCTGAAGCAGTATGCGGCCGGGGAGCTTCCGGGAAGAATTATCTCGAGCGGAAGCGGAATACGCATCACCGATTCAGAAGGCATCGAGCTGATAGACGGCTTTGCCGGGTTGTATTGTGTAAACATTGGCTATGGCAGGACCGAAATGGCCGATGCGATTTATGAGCAAGCCAAAGAACTGGCGTACTACCACACGTACGTCGGTCATACGAACGAAGCGCTCGTGACACTGTCAGATCGCATCATCAAAATGGCGCCTGAAGGCATGAGCAAAGTTTACTACGGCATGTCAGGCAGCGACGCGAACGAAACTCAACTTAAGTTGGTATGGTATTACAACAATGCTCGTGCTCTACCAGAGAAGAAAAAAATCATTTCGCGTGACCGCGGCTACCATGGTTCAAGTATCGCGTCCGGTTCAATGACAGGTTTGCCGCTGTTCCACGCCCATTTTGATTTACCACTTGAGCGTATCAAACACACCATCGCGCCATATTATTATCGCCGTGAAGACGAGAGTATGTCTGAGCTCGAATTCTCTCAATATTGCGCAGATCAACTCGAAGCGATGATCTTGGAAGAAGGCCCAGAAACGGTAGCAGCAATGATTGCAGAACCAGTGCTCGGTACTGGCGGTATTGTGCCACCACCAGCAGGGTACTGGCAGGCGATTCGCAAAGTGCTCGACAAATACGATGTACTCTTGATTGCGGATGAAGTGGTGTGTGGCTTTGGTCGCCTCGGCTCCGATTTTGGCTCACTGCACTACGACATGAAACCAGATCTCATCACGGTAGCGAAAGGGTTAACCTCAGCGTATCAACCGCTGTCTGGCGTGATCGTCGGTGAACGAGTTTGGAGTGTGCTAGAAAACGGCACCGACCAATGGGGCGCTATCGGACACGGTTATACCTACTCTGGTCACCCAATGGGAGCGGCAGCCGCGAACTGCAACCTCGATATCATTGAACGTGAAGGCTTAGTGCAAAACGCGGCCGAAGTCGGCGCTTACTTGCAGCAACGTATGGCAGAGACGTTTAACGATCATCCATTAGTCGGTGATACTCGTGGCGTTGGCTTGTTGCATGCGTTGGAGTTTTCTTCAGACAAGCTTCGCCGAGCACACTTTGATCCAAACTTGAAAGTAGGCCCGCAAATCGCGGCGGCCTGTTTAGAGCAAGGCTTAATCGCTCGCGCTATGCCACATGGTGACATCCTCGGTTTTGCTCCACCGCTTATCGCGAATCGTAACGATATAGACACCATTGTCGACAAAGCGCATCAAGCGGTAAACAAAGTGATGGATAACCTCGTCACATCTAAACAGTGGCAGCCATAACCCACCTAGATTTCAGTAACGCTCGCGGGCTTTGGAGAAGGCCCGCTTTGCACTTTCCTTAAAGAGATAACAAGCCAACCAAACATTTTAGACCCATAGGAAGCACTATTATTTACTACAAGTGGCAATAGTGGGTAAAATGCCCAAAATTGCGCACTAACTGGATAAAACATGGCAAAACTTACCCTTCAAGAACAAATGCTGAAAGCTGGCTTAGTTAATGAAAAGAAACTAAAGAAAGCGAAGAAAGGCTCTAAAAAATCACGCGTTCAAGCACGCGAAGTAAAAGCGGCGGTTGAAGAGAATAAACGCCAACAGTTAGAGCGTGATAAACAATTGAGCGAGCAGCAAAATGCTGAGCGATTAAATAAAGAGATCAAAGCGCAGATCAATCAGTTGATTGAGATGAACAAGATCGACTTAAAAGATGGCGACATCAAATACAACTTCACTCACGGTACGCTAGTGAAATCTCTTTATGTAGATTCACTTATCCGCGAGCAGTTGATCAAAGGTATTTTGGCAATCGCAATTGTTGGTGAAAGCTATGTTGTCATTCCACGTGGAGTAGCGAATAAAATTGCTCAACGTGATGAGTCCGTCATCATCGAACAAAAAGAACCTGAATCGGACATTCCAGCAGAAGACGATCCATACGCAGATTTCGTCGTGCCTGACGATTTGATGTGGTAACAATAAATTAATCGATGCATCAACGAAAAGAGCCGCTGATGTAACATCAGCGGCTTTTTTTATAGAAAAATAATCTACGGAGATGATGTGTTGTTATTGCTTACTTAGTAGCAAATTCGCACCTGATGCGGCTAAAAACAGCGAACATCCGCGATTGAAACGTTTCGCCATTTTGGGATTTGAAAACCAGTGCCTCAAGTACAAACCAAAGATGGCATAGATTGAAATGGCGACCATTTCTAATATCAAAAACGTGGAGCCAAGGGCAAAAAACTGCTCTTGAACGTTGGCATTGGCATCAACAAATTGCGGCAAGAATGCAGTAAAAATAAGAATCGCTTTCGGGTTGCCAGCAGCGAGCGTAAATTCTTGTTTCGCCAGTCCTGCGTAGTTGCGCGAATTGTCCAAGTCAGAGATCGGGCTGGACTCTGAGCGCCAAAGGTTGAACGCAATCCATAGTAGATACAGCGCCCCTACCAACTTTATTGCCAAAAATAGCATTTCTGACGTATACAAAATCACAGCCAGACCTGATGCAGACAACGCAATCATCGCTGAAAAAGCAGCAATTCTGCCTAAACTGGCCGTAAACGCGGCCCTAAAGCCGTAACAACGCGCATTATTCATTGCCAATAAATTGTTTGGGCCAGGAGCCATATTGAGAGCAAAGCAAGCAGGAATAAAAAGGAGAAGCTGCCAAATATCCATAATAAAATGGTCTTAGTGAGTGATTTTGATCGGTACCCTAACATCTGTTAATAAAGTGAGTAAACCACAAACCGATCTTAAAGCAACTCAGCATCAAATCGTGCCGTGCGAGCTTGAACTAACGTGCAGTTCGTTTCAGCCATCAGCTCCGCTAAGGTGATGTTTGGGTTTTGTCTCACCAAACGTATCAACTTCACGTCCAAAGGTTCCAATTTGTCTTGGTGAGCAAGTAGAGCTTGTTCGATCTTGTTGATCGCAAATCGCATCGTCTCTGCTTCTTCGTTTTTTAGATGCTCTAAAAACGCTTTTACATCCAAAGCCTCGCCTGAGATTTGCCAGTGACGAGATCGTCTAATTCTCTTAAGATCGCACTGTTTTTCTGCTGCGAGTGTTTTCGCTCGCTTGGCATGGTCACCCCCAATACGGTGAATCAAGGATGGGAGCGAAATCGTAATCTTCGTTTCTTTCATGGCTTTTTCTTTCATCGCCTTAGCCCTCAACCACCGACACATTCTCGCCAACCCAAGCCAACAACTGTTTTGCCGCTTTGGACAACACCTGATTTTGACGCACGATGTAGCCGAAATCAGTGTTTGGAAAACTTGGCAAAGGCGTAACTTCACGAGAAAGCTTTAATCTCGGATCGAGCGAGAAATCCGGCACAATAGCAGTCCCAAATCCCGCTTCCGCCCAGTCGATTTGTGCTTCCACACTGCCCACTTCCATCACGCGATGCTTAGGCAGATTTAGCTCAGGTAAAGACGCATCAATCAGCTCTCGGGTTCGAGTATCGTGCCCTAGTAGAATCAGCGTCTGGCTCTCTTTTCGATTGTCTTGCCACTCAAAAATGTTATCGCCAAACGCACACCAGTGAATTTGCGTGAGAGGCGTAAAATGCAGCGGTTGACTCTCTTTTTGTGCGATAACAAAGCCGATATCGGCACGCGCACTTTTCACCAAATCCACCGCTTGAGAAGATGTGGTGTTGAACAATGCCAAGTCGATCCCCGGATATTCACTTTTGAATTGCTGAAATGGTTTGATAAGCAGTAAACGTGAAACAATATCGCTCGCCGCAATAGAAAGCGTCCCCTGCGTAAGATCGTTGATGGCATTGAGATCTGACTGACAAATTTGCAGCTCATTGAGCATCCGCTGCGCAGTAGCTAACAAACGCTTCCCCGCTTGCGTCAACTGCACGGGATTTCGCTCAATCAATTTCGTGCGCGTGGCTTGCTCCAACTGCTTGATATGCAAACTTACGTTCGGCTGCGTCATGTGCAGTTCCGTCGCTGTTTTACCAAAGTGTTTTACCTCTGCAAGAGTTACGAAGGTTCGCAGCCAGTTCAAATCTAACATTGCCAATTCCGATATGAAATTCTTATCAAGTTAATGAGTATAATTAATTTCTCTTATTATGGCGAACACCTTAAGATTTTTGCATCTGTTTTTGGAGATTAAATTATGTCGTCTATCGTTGTTGTGGGTGCAAACTGGGGTGATGAAGGCAAAGGCCGCATCGTTGACTTTTTGGCAGAGCAAGCTTCTGCGAGCATTCGTTTCCAAGGTGGTAACAACGCGGGTCACACCGTGGTTAACGATCTAGGTACGTTCAAGCTGCACCAGCTTCCAAGTGGCGTATTCAACCCTGACTGTTTGGCAGTGTTAGGTCCGGGTATGGTTATCAGCCCTGCGTTGCTGTCTCAGGAGATTGCGGAAGTTGAAGAAGCGGGCGTAAAAGTGAATATGTGCATCTCTGATCGCGCAACACTGTGTCTACCTCTACACGCACTAGAAGATACGCTAGAAGAACAACGTTTAGGCGACAAAGCATACGGTTCAACTCGTCAAGGTATTGCACCTGCTTACGGTGACCGCGTAATGAAGAAAGGCATCCTAGTTGGTTGGTTGAAGCAACCAGAAGTATTGGTTGAACGCCTTCAATTCATGATGGATTGGAAACTGCCGCAACTGCGTGCACTTTACCCGACGTTCGAGTTTGAACAAACCGCTGAAGAACTGGCGAACTGGCTGCTAGAAGTGTCTGCACCTTGGCGCGATTCAATTTGCAACGTAACGCTTCCTCTAAAAGAACTACAAGCGAAAGACAAAACTCTCTTGTTCGAAGCGCAGCTTGGCGCGGGTCGTGACCTTGTTTACGGTGAGTACCCTTGGACAACATCTTCTAATGTTGTATCAATGTACGCGGGTATCGGTAGTGGCCTTCCGGCACTTCGTCCTGAACGCGTTATTGCGGTTGCAAAAGCCTTCAGCTCATCAGTGGGTACTGGTACGTTGATCACTGCAATGGAAGAGCAAGACGCTTTCCGCGAACTTGCTGGCGAGTTCGGTGCAACTACGGGTCGTCCACGCGATATGGGCTACTTTGACGCAGTCGCTACGAAGAATGGCGTTGAACTGCAAGCCGCAACTGAAATTGCACTAACGAAAGTAGACTGTTTGACTGGCCTTAACGATCTGAAAATCTGTGTTGGCTACGAAGGCAACCACAGCGAAAACCCAATCTGGCCTCAAACTGCCTCTCTTGCGCCAATCTACGAGAAGATGGAAAGCTGGAGCGAGGACATCACAGGTTGTCGTAAGTTTGAAGAGCTTCCAGTAGCAGCACAGAAATACGTTCTACGCATTGAGGAACTGATGGGCGTACCAGTAAAAATGGTGTCTGTGGGTCCTGGTCGTGAACAAATGATTATGCGATAAGATGTGAATTAACACATCATTGGCAAGCGGCTTTTATCTGTTCCGGGGTAAAGCCGCTTTTTTTACACTGTAAACTTTGGAAAATTGCACGGCTAAATTCATGTTTAATAACCTCATCACGAGACTCCTACCTCCTTTATTTATAAATCAATAAATTATAGGACTTAACACGTTGTGCACGTTACTAGCACATCTCACTTGTTAAAGAAGCACGTTAATTAGGTTAACTGGTTGATTTGATATTCTTTAAGTGATTAGTTGATCACGATTTTCATATGCAATTTGTTGAGCTTGTGCTCAAAAATTCTCCCGTTCTGTTTTTAGGATAGAGGTTGTTCCCCAACCAACATCTAACCTAAAAGCAGGTGATTCCCATGACAAAAAATCTTTTCCGCCTCAGTACGATAACCCTCGGTTTATGCATCAGTTCGTTCTCTTTTGCGCAATCCGATCTTCCGAACATTAAAATTCTTGCCACTGGTGGCACCATAGCAGGCGCAGGTCAATCTGCAACAGAATCAAACTACACAGCAGGTAAAGTCGGCGTTGAATCATTGATTTCTGCGGTGCCGAGTATGACCAAGATTGCCGATATTTCTGGAGAGCAAGTGGTCAGTATCGGTTCACAAGATATGAATGATGAAGTGTGGCTAAAATTATCGAAAAGAGTTAATGAGCTACTCGATCAAGATGATGTTGACGGCATCGTCATTACTCATGGTACGGATACGTTAGAGGAAACCGCTTACTTCCTTGATCTGACCGTCAAGAGCAAAAAGCCTGTCGTGATCGTCGGTGCAATGCGTCCTTCCACCGCAATGAGTGCTGATGGACCAGTCAACTTATACAATGCAGTCGTAACAGCCACCGATGAAGATTCAGAAGGACGTGGCGTGCTAGTCGCAATGAATGACACGATTTTCGATGCGCGAGATGTGACAAAAACCAATACAACCTCCGTCAGCACTTTCCAGTCACCCAACTTTGGTGCTATCGGCTACATTCATAATAGCGATGCCAAATATCAACGAAGCCCAGAACGTAAACATACGACAGAAACCCCATTCGATGTATCAAAGCTTACTAAGTTGCCTAAGGTCGGTATTGTTTATAACTATGCAAATGCCTCCAGTTTGCCGGTGAAAGCCTTTGTGGATGCGAAGTTTGACGGCATCGTAAGTGCTGGTGTCGGTAATGGTAACTTGTACCACACTGTGTTTGATGAGCTAGAGAAAGCGAGTAAAGATGGCGTTGTTGTTGTAAGAAGCTCCCGAACGCCTAGCGGCTCAACGACTTTGGATGCTGAAATTGATGACGACAAATATGGCTTTGTTGCCGCAGGTACATTGAACCCACAAAAAGCACGTATCTTACTGATGCTGTCACTGACTCAGACGAAAAACTATCAAGACATCCAAAAGATGTTCCAATACTATTAATTCTGTCTAAGGCTCATTCGATAGAGGAGGTACACACCTTACCTCCTCTTACACATAGCGACATGAGCGTCTCTTGTTAGCCAAACAAGCGACGCTTCATTCCTGCTTTTTCCAGAATACGCGTAGTAATTTCCTCAACAGACAGAGAGGACGTATTGATATATGGGATCGCCTCTCTTCTAAACAACGCCTCAACAGTGTCTAGCTCCAGCTTGCACTGCTCTGTGCTAGCGTAATCACTTCCAGACAAACGATTTTCACGGATTTCAGTCAAGCGCTCGGGATCGATCGTCAGCCCAAACAACTTATGACGATGGATCTCAAACTCAGGCAACAAACGCATCATCTTCACATCTTCCGCAATGAACGGATAGTTCACAACACGTAAACCAAATTGCATCGCCATGTACAAGCTAGTCGGCGTTTTTCCGCTGCGCGATACTCCCAGCAGGATAATATCGGCTTGTTCCAACCCTTTTAGCGTGATGCCATCATCATGCGCCAATGTGTATTCAATAGCCGCAATACGGTCAAAATAGGTGTCGGAATCTTTCCCCACGCTGCGAGAACGCTGCAACTTAGGCTTTGGTGCCATCTGAATGTCGTCTTGCACTTTCTGCACAATACTCTCCAACACATCGTAACTGTATGCCGGCGCTTCAAGCAGCATTTCACGTACTTCTGGAACGACAATTGAGAAAAAGACCAGAGGTTTGACGCCATTGCGCTGGTAGGAAGTTTCAATTTCTTTGACTACGTCAGTAGCTTTGTCCTGGCTTTCTACAAACGGAAAGGTTTTTTCGTTAGGAATGAACGGAAATTGACCGAGAACAACATGCCCTAATGTCTCACATGTTATCGCCGTACCGTCAGAAACATAGAACACATCACGACTTTGGTTATTTATTTGCATTTCTGTTTAATTTTTCAAAATCTTTTGAGTAGGATGGTACACATAATATTAATAAATCAGTTTGGCTTTCAGTTAGGTTCACCACAGCTTTAAAAATTCTTTTGAATTTTTTTCAGCCAGAACGTAATCGTTTGCCTTTGATATCAATCTAAATGAAGCAATGTATGGTCAACGTGTAATAACAGCCAACATGCGATTGTTTAGATCGATTTAAGTCCCCCTACTAAGCTGCAATGTTTCTGGAGAAAGACATGCAAAAGAACACCCTCTGGTTCAATGGCCTATCCATGGATGATGTCGACAAAGTCGGCGGTAAGAATGCTTCACTTGGCGAAATGGTTTCTAACCTAGCAAACGCAGGCGTTTCTGTACCAAATGGTTTTGCGACAACCTCATACGCGTTTAACCAATTCCTTGACCACGAAGGTTTGGATGAGCGTATTCACCAATTACTCGATGAACTAGACGTTGAAGATGTAGAAGCTCTGCGTAAGACAGGTGCAAACATTCGTCAATGGGTATTAGAGGCCCCTTTCCCTGCGGACCTTGAACAAGAAATTCGTGAAAATTACCAAGAACTGATCGAAGGCAATCCTGAGCTTTCAGTCGCAGTTCGTTCATCTGCTACGGCAGAAGACCTACCTGATGCTTCTTTTGCTGGTCAGCAAGAAACGTTTTTGAACGTGAAAGGCATCGACGCAGTACTAGAAGCAACTAAGCACGTTTACGCTTCTCTATTTAACGACCGTGCGATTTCTTACCGCGTTCACCAAGGGTTCGACCACCGTGGCATCTCGCTATCTGCGGGTATCCAACGTATGGTGCGTTCAGATAAAGCCTCGTCGGGTGTTATGTTTACACTAGACACTGAATCGGGTTTCGACCAAGTTGTCTTCATCACCTCTTCATGGGGTCTAGGCGAGATGGTCGTTCAAGGTGCAGTAAACCCTGACGAGTTCTACGTTCACAAGCCAATGCTTGAAGCAGGCGAACACCCAATCGTTAAGAAAACATTTGGTTCTAAGTTGATCAAAATGATCTACTCAGATAACCAAGAAATCGGCAAACAAGTTGATATCGTTGATACTTCTGATGAAGAGCGCAACACGTTCTCATTGAACGACGACGAGATTAAAGAGCTCGCAAAACAAGCAATGATCATCGAAAAGCACTATCAGCGTCCAATGGACATTGAATGGGCAAAAGATGGCATTGATGGCAAGCTGTACATTGTTCAAGCGCGTCCTGAAACCGTATGTTCACAAACGGAACAAAACGTGATTGAGCGCTACGAGCTACAAAACAAAGCGGATGTTTTGGTTGAAGGTCGTGCAATCGGTCAGCGCATCGGTAAAGGCGTGGTTCGCTTGGTTGACTCTCTGGACCAAATGTCTTTAGTCCAAGAAGGTGACGTGCTAGTTACAGACATGACTGACCCAGATTGGGAACCAGTGATGAAAAAAGCATCTGCAATCGTAACCAACCGTGGTGGCCGTACGTGTCACGCTGCCATCATCGCTCGTGAGCTTGGTATTCCTGCAATCGTTGGCTGTGGCGATGCGACAAGCAAGTTAACCGATGGTGCAACCGTGACCGTATCTTGTTCAGAAGGTGAAACGGGCTACGTTTACCAAGGTGAACTTGAGTTTGATGTAAAACGCTCTTCTGTTGATGAACTGCCACTGCTACCAACAAAAGTGATGATGAACGTGGGTAACCCTGATCGCGCGTTTGACTTCGCACAAATTCCAAATGAAGGTGTTGGTCTTGCGCGTCTTGAATTCATCATCAATAAGATGATTGGTATCCACCCGAAAGCATTACTTAACTTTGATGCACAAAGCGATGAGCTAAAAGCAGAAATCACTCAGCGTATTCGTGGTTACAAAGATCCTATCGATTTCTACGTAAGCAAACTGACAGAAGGTATCGCAACCATTGCTGCGGCATTTTGGCCGAAACGCGTTATTGTTCGTATGTCTGACTTTAAGTCTAACGAATACAGCAACTTGGTTGGCGGTAAAGCATACGAACCGCATGAAGAAAACCCAATGCTTGGCTTCCGTGGCGCGTCTCGTTACATTTCTCCAGTGTTTGAAGACTGCTTCGAGCTAGAAACTCAAGCAATCAAACGCGTTCGTAACGAAATGGGTCTGAAAAACGTTGAAATCATGATCCCATTTGTGCGTACACCAAGCGAAGCAGCATCAGTGATTGATTTGCTAGCGAAGTTTGATCTGCGCCGTGGCGATCAGGGTCTTAAAGTCATCATGATGTGCGAACTGCCATCCAACGCGGTCCTTGCCGATGAGTTCTTGAAGTACTTTGATGGCTTCTCGATTGGCTCAAACGACATGACTCAGCTAACGCTTGGTCTTGACCGTGACTCTGGCGATGTCGCACATCTATTTGATGAGCGCAACCCAGCGGTTAAGGTGATGCTTCAAATGGCGATTGATGCGGCAACAAAAGCAGGCAAATACGTTGGTATTTGTGGTCAAGGCCCATCAGACCACGACGACTTAGCGGAATGGCTAATGGATCAAGGTATTAGCTCTGTATCACTAAACCCAGATACGGTTATCGATACTTGGTTAAAACTCGGTAAAGTTAGCAGCAAGTAACACACGATAAACTCTAGCCCTCACACTCCCCTTGTGAGGGCTTTGTTATTCACACGTCATTTCACAATCAGTTCGTGATTCCTCTCTCAAGTTCGTCATTTAGTCAATTTCATTATCAAAGTCTGATGACCTAAAATGAATGGTATATCGATAACTCCAGAGAGAATTTGATGAAAAAGCCTATCGCACTCCTTACTACATTGATGCTCCTGGCATCCCCTGCTTATGCCGATTGGGATGAAATTTCCAATAAAATGTCTGAGCTTGGCGACGCAGTTTCTGATACTGCACAAGATGCTTGGGACGACACCAAAGCGTTTTCAAAACAAGCGTGGCAAGATTTCACGAATTGGTCCGAGGAAGCGATCAATACCGCAGGCGAATGGACAGAAGCCAGCATCGAGAAAAGCAAAGAATGGATAGATGCTGCCGACAAAAAAATTGATGAGCTGATGGAAGGCGATACGCCAGAAGAAGCTCGCCAAGCTGTGGACTTAATGGCAGATAGCGCTTTGCTCAAGTTATTTAATGAAAAGCCGGAGGCAAAAGCTATTTACGACAACGCGTACGGCTACGCGGTCTTTGATTCTCGTAAATTATCTTTGCTGTTTCACACCAACTCAGGGTCAGGAGTCGCAGTGAATAAGGAAACAGAAGAACGCACTTATATGAATATGTTTGGTTTGGGCGTTGCACTTGGGGCTGGCGGAAAATTTTACCAACAAGTGGTTCTGTTTGAGAACAAAGAAGACTTTGATACGTTCGTCAACGAAGGATGGGAGGCCACAAGTGAAGCCTCTGCTGTTGCGGGCGAAGATTCAGAGCAACTTTCAAAACAATTTAACAGCGGCGTCGCCGTCTATCAGTTGAACGCTAAAGGTTTGCTCATCGATGCTAACGTGTCTGGTTCTAAATATTGGGTTAACGAAGAGCTCACTAACTCGCAGTAATGCATAGCAACTAATCGCTTAAATAAAACCGTTGTTATGCACCCTTATCAATAAGTTAACGGGGATATAATTCCTCAAAACTGAGCACTTACGCAACTTTCTCTATGGAAGTCACCAGAAGATGGCGACTTCCCTTTCTCGTTGGATTGCTTTTGGTTATGCTTGCGCAAAACCACCTGCAATTCGGTATCCCATGCCTGACAATAACTTTAATAATCTGCTAGCAGAAGCAATTTCTGCTCTTAACACGCCTAACTTTACTCCTAAACTTATGCGTGTCATTCGCACTCTTTTTCATTTTGATTGCGCAGTTATTTTAGGTTACCGAGAAGGTAAACATCCTATTTATCTCTACGACTCAATTGAGAACGAGCGAGAGTTACTTTTTCAACGCTACCTTACTGACTCATTTCAAAATGACCCTTTTTTTCTCAAACTAAACGAGACAAAGCAACAAGGCGTATTTACGCTCAAAGACGTGGCGCGTAAAGGCGTTGACTTCACCTCATACTGCGAGCAGTTCTATCATCAAACAGGGTGGAAAGACGAGCTTAGCATGCTAGTCGAAGTTGAATCTGGCCGTTGGGTCATGCTGTACTTCGGATATATGACTGATGGAAAATACTTTTCTCAGCAACAAATAAATAAGCTAAAGCCCTATTTCCCGATAATTCAGTCGCTTTGTCAGCAGCATTGGAAACAAACGGAATTTACCTTTTCTGAGCCTGTTTTTGCACAGAGTGCTTATTCTGGCAGTATGCGATTAGCCATTGAGCAAGCTTTAGCAACGTTTGGCGTAGAATCACTCACCCGTCGAGAACAAGAGGTGGCTTCGCTTCTCGCTCAAGGGTTTGACACCAAAGAAATTGCCGCGCGGTTACACTTAGTTCAAGGCACGGTCAAAAATCATCGAAAGCGAATTTACTCGCAATTAAATGTGTCTTCATTGAGTGAGTTATTCCAGCTTTTCCTCAATCACCTCATTCTCCATTCAAGATAAAAACTGTCCCTTAAGGGATATATCGAGAAAAGGTGTCGCGTTTTAGTCTGAATGTAACAACCACTAAGACAGACAAAAAGAATGACGACACCATTACTGCAAGATTTACAAGATCGTGGCTTGATTGCACAAGCCAGCGATTTGGAAGAAATTCAGACACTTCTCTCACAGCCACAAACCGTTTACTGCGGCTTCGATCCTACAGCTGGCAGCTTGCATATCGGCCACCTCGTGCCTTTGATTATGCTTAAGCGCTTTCAAGATGCCGGACACCAAGCTGTTGCCTTGATTGGCGGTGCAACGGGCATGATTGGCGACCCAAGCTTTAAAGCGACTGAGCGCAGTCTGAACTCAGAGGAAATCGTCTCAGGCTGGGTTAACGATCTTTCTAATCAAATTCAGCAGTTGATGAATCACCAACTGACCAAGCCGATGATCATGGTGAACAACGCTGACTGGATGAAAGCGATCAATGTGATCGACTTCTTCCGCGATGTGGGTAAGCACTTCTCGATCAATACTATGGTCAACCGAGAATCGGTAAAACAACGCCTGCAACGACCTGACCAAGGTATCTCCTTCACCGAATTTAGCTACGCCCTACTGCAATCGTACGATTTTGCCGAGCTAAACCGTCGATACGGTTGCCGTTTGCAAATCGGTGGCAATGACCAATGGGGAAACATCGTCAGCGGGATCGATTTAACTCGCCGTCAAAATGGTGAGCAAGTATTTGGCTTAACTCTGCCGCTGATCACCAAATCCGATGGCACCAAATTTGGCAAAACTGAAGGTGGTGCAGTATGGCTAGATCCTAGCAAGACCTCTCCTTACGCGTTCTACCAGTTCTGGCTTGGCGCAGAAGACGCCGACGTTTACCACTTCCTGCGTTACTACACGTTCTTGAGCTGCGAAGAAATTGCCAGCATTGAAGCGCAAGACCAAGCAAGCCAAGGTAAGCCACAAGCACAACGTATCCTCGCTGAGGAAATGACGCGATTTGTTCATGGCGAAGAAGGCCTAGCTAGCGCCGAGCGCATCACTCAAGCTTTATTCAGCGGTAATGTGCAACAACTGAGTTTGGGTGAATTAAAACAATTGGAGTTGGATGGTTTACCAAGCATTGAGAGCGCACAGCAAGATTTGGTTGAGCTGTTGATTGAGTCGGGTTTAGCAAGCTCGAAGCGTGTTGCACGCGAACACATCAGCAACAACGCCATCAGTGTAAACGGTGAAAAAGTGGCGGCTGATAACCCAAGTTTGAGCTTCCCACTGTTTGATCAATATTGGTTACTGCAACGCGGTAAAAAGCACTTCTGCCTCGTGAAGCGTGCCGCGTAGTAACACTCGAAGTACAAAGCCCATAAAAAATTCCCCTCACTGCTTTCGTGATGAGGGGAATTCAAATTTGAACGATTTTAAGCCTAACAATAGGCAAAGGCGTTGCTTATTGCGTTCTTAAACGTTGCCAGTACTTTTCGTAAATCGCTAACGTTTCTGCGCCAACATCATTAATAAACTCGCCTTTTTTCATGTCTTCTGATGAAGGGAAAATAGTACGGTTATTTTTCAACTCTTCTGGCAATTTGTCACGCCCAGCGTTCGTTGCCGACGCATAACCCAAACTGGTCACGATTTCCGCTTGGTTCTCTGATTGGTACATGAAGTTAATAAATTTATGCGCCAATGCTTTGTTTTTACTGCCAGACGGAATAGTGAAGTTGTCCATCCACAATACCGCGCCCTCTTCCGGCATCACGAACTTCAGCTCAGGCATTTCAACCTGTCCTTGGAATGCGTTGCCGTTCCATTGCATGCCGACCGATGTTTCACCGGACACGTAAGGGACTTGCGGCGCATCTGAGTTGTACAGTAATACGTTGTTTTTCAGCGCGACTAGAGAATCAAAAGCCTGCTCGATTTCTGCTTCGTCTTTTGTGTTCACGCTATGGCCATTTTTCTTCAGCGCCATACCGAACACATCGCGAACGTCATCAATCAGCATGACTTGTTGTTCGTATTGAGACTCCCATAAGTCTGCCCATTTGGTCACTGGTTGCTCAACCATGGATTCGTTGTAGCTGATCCCGGTAATGCCCCAAATATAAGGCAGCGAGTAATCATTTTTAGGATCGTGCGCTTGGCCAAGTAAACCGTCCATTGTGTCTTGCATGTTTGGCACTTGAGCGTGATCTATTTTCGAAAGCAGCCCTTCTCGCCCCATTTTTTCAATGAAGTACGCAGAAGCAAAAACCACATCGTAGCCAGAACCTTTTAGCAATTTTAGCTTGGTATACATTGATTCATTATTCTCAAAAGTCGAATAATTAATCGTAATACCTTCTTGTTTTTCAAACGCTTTTAACGATGCTTCCGGCAAATAGCCACCCCATGCATAAACGTTCAACGTTTTGCTATCTGCATGAGCAAACATGCTGAGCACAAGAGCACTCAGCCCCAATCCTTTGATGATTAATTTCATGGTATGCAATCCAACCAGTCCAGCGACGCGCTGGGATTCGGGTGCATAATTAGGTAATTGTTACCCAATTGAAAGAAAATTTAATTAATCTTTAACAGCAAAAATATTTATCGAATTTATAAAATTAACGCATGTTTTTAATAGCGACTGTGCATACCAAAATGATGAGACATTCCATCTTCCATTCGACCGCCTTTCCAGCCACCAGAGCCGAGTAAATTAAGCACATCTTGAGCGGTATAATCGGCACCAGAAAAGAAATCATGCGCCACGTCTGAGCGTATTGCTTGCAATTCTGGTTGGTTTTCCAAATCAAGATCTTGCGGATTCGCATACAACGCCAACGCAATTTTTTGTTGGCACGCGCTTAAGCTTAACTCGCTGGTGCTCGTCTTTACCTGACCAACCGAAAAGTACTCACGACTGCCGTATCCCACTATCAATCTGGTACTCATTAGCTTAATCACTTTCTTAATGCGGCGACGTTGTATAAATCTCAACATGTTTTGTTATTCCTGTATTAAGTTGGCTATGTCGTATTCTTTTGTTCGAATTAAAACACTCTGTTTTATCCGCGAAATTTCTCTAGCGCTTTTCGCGATGATCGGTTGTATAATACGATCCTGAAATATTTTGTTACGTTACCTCGGTAACCCCTGAGACTGCAACATGAACAACAGCAGATGGGTCGGCTTTATAGGCGGCACGATTGTCTTACTTAGTACCTTTATCCTCTTCGGATCTTCCGTCCACTCTGCTTGGTACCGAATCCCTGCGGAAGCCATTCATGGTATCGCCTTCACTCTGGCTTTTGGTTTAGGGTTAAACAGCCTGCTGGCGTACGCGACGGCAGTGATTACTCTTGCTGCACTATTCTACATTGGCTTTGTCGTTAGCTATCGGGTCCATCAGAAACTTAAATAAACTTCTGTCTCAACCTGAGCTTAATAACGGATACTTAATAACTAAAAAGGGAGCAAATGCTCCCTTTTTAGTTATCAGCATATAGATGTTCTATGCCCGCTTTAATCATTAAGGTGGCATACCCTCAACGACTGCTGCATACCTGAAACATCATCACCTAAATACTCAACCGTCATTGGAACGTTGACCAACAGAGTAAAACTGGAGTCACTGAACCTTCCATCAGCATCACTCTCCAAATGAACAAAAAACGCAGGCTTATCCGCAATCAATGTAATTTTCCTCCCTTCAATAGAGACACCTATATTGGCTTTCGCTATCGGCAAGGTTTTTAGCTCATGAGTACTAAACCATGTGTTGCTTATTCTGTCTTCACCGATTTGCGCTTCAACATAGAAGAAGCCTGACGTAAGTTCGTCCTTCTCGATCGATTCATCCAATTGCCACAAAATCGTATTGCTGTCTGCTATGACTGTTTGTTCTAAGCTCCAACATTGCTTTTCTTCCCCTTGCCAATCTACCCACTTAAGCAGTACGTTGACGCTTGCGGGCTCTTTTGCATCATTGAGCAAATGTAGGCTCAACTTGCCTGTATGCTCGGAAAATACCAAATACTGTGGCGCAAAAAATCGCTTCGCATGGTAGTGCAACTGCTTCCATCGACCACTGTATTCCAAACTAGACCAAGAACTGACAGGCCAATTGTCGTTGAGTTGCCAGTACAGCATGCCGCGACAAACTGGAGAAATGGCACGCCAATGATCGCATGCAGTTTTGATCGCGATTGCCTGCTGAACTTGACTTAAATACAGCATGCTCTCGAATCCAGAGGGAAAACGAAAATAGCGCGTGAACATCTCTGTGATAATACTATTACCTCGAAGGTTCTTCTGATGTTGTTCGAAAGTTGGGGATGTAATATTCCAGTCTTGCTCAGGGACAAACCGCTTAACTTCAGCAAAAGATGGCCAAGATTGAAAACCAAACTCAGAGCAAAAACGAGGATTCACGTCAAGGTAGGCACTGAATGATTTTCCTGAATGCCAAACGTCCCAAAAGTGCATATCGCCTTTACTATCATCATGCCACGCATCACCGAAATCCAGTTCACCATTACATGGGGAACTTGGCCAGAAACGGCGAGTGCTATCTTGCTCGGTAATCTCCTTCTCAATCATGCGGTTGAGGCGATCGTAGTTAACCGTGTATTTGACTTTACTGCGCTTAGATTCGTCATACCAACCAATAGCTCCAATCACTTCATTGTCACCACACCAAAGTGCGATTGATGGGTGCTCCTTGAGCCTCGGGATTTGGAATCTAAGTTCTTCTTCTACCTCTTTTAAAAACTCGTCGTTTGATGGGTACAACGAGCAGGCGAACATCATGTCTTGCCACACCAACAAGCCAAGTTCATCACAAAGGTTATAAAAGGTTTCACTCTCGTACTGACCACCGCCCCATACGCGAATCATGTTCATGTTGGCGTCAACCGCACTTTGCAAAAGGTTGCGATAACGTGTTTCGTACTCTCGCCCCGGCATTGCGTCAATAGGGATCCAGTTGGCACCTTTAGCATTAATCGGTACGCCATTGACGATAAATTCCATTGCAGAGCCGTGCTCATCAGCTTGGTTATTTAGGGTTAACTGACGCAAACCAATGTTGTGCGTTAACTTTTGCTCTCTGCAAGAAATGGTAATGGGATAGAGATACGCTTCGCCATAACCCGATGGCCACCAGCGTTGAGGCTCCAAAATGTGGAACTGGCAATGATAGTGACCACTTCCTTTTGTTTGAATACATTGACGCTCACCATTAAATTCAACAATCATTTCATGGCGTTGACTGTCCGTTTCCACTTCAACTACTACATCAAGAAACACACTCCCATCGGCTTGCCATTGCTGCTCTGTCGAGAAGCCTTTGAGCCAAAGCTCATTCACAATGTCGATTTGAATGGGGTCGTAAATACCCGATACCATCAAGCAAATGCCCCAGTCCCATCCGGAATGGCATTGTGTTTTGCGGATCAAGTTCATGTGTGGAATTTGGTTGTTGCCCATTGCCGATGGAATAGGAAATGGCAATTTTTTTGCTCTTGCGATACCTTCTAAATCCACCCGAGCAAACTCAACCCGAATCGTGTTAGTACCTTGCTTTAAATGCGGTTTAATATCCACACGTTGCTGGGTAAACATGTTGCTGCAAGTTAGTGCTAACTCACCATTAACATAGAAGGTTGCCAAGGTATCGAGACGAGTTAGCGTCATCCAAATTTGCTTGGCAGACAACGTAAACGCGTCGACTTCAAACTCACGTGAGATATGCCACTCACACTCTTCAATCCATCGAACTTTGTTTTCATTATCGGCAAAATAAGGATCTGGAATCTGCTCTGCTTGTAAAAGCGCCGACACATTATCGCCCGGAATAAACATCGGAATTTCAAGATCGGGACGCTGTGGCGAGGTAAGCATCCACTGCCCGTTAAGTTCGAAGTGAGCCATTGAGTTAAACCTTAGCTTGGGAAAAACATGTTTTCTCAATGTAATCCTGATAATCCCATGCAAAAATAAGGGAAATGTTAATTACATACGAAATGCGGTGCATTTCACGTAAAAACTCTTTCTTTTGATCTCTACCCAAAAATCAGCAACTTGGCTAACCTGTTAAAAATTAATCGAAATCTAAGGTTATATTTGCAACTTCGACATGTTAACATCATCGGCTTTTTGAACATCCTCACACTTTTCGTTGAAACGATGTGAGGGGAAATGCACGGCTTCATAGCCCTAAAAAGCGAAGTAATTATGTCAAATATGACGAATGCCGCCTCCCACACAGCGCCTATTCAGGATGCTGACTATTCTGCTATTCATCCCCCATCTTTACTCAAGCGCCTCGAACTCACCAATCCTGTCTTTTGGTTAAGTGGTAGCTTCCTCACTCTATTCGTTTTACTTGCTCTAACGAATACCGACTCTCTAACCGCAATGGTTAACACCGGCTTCGGCTTTGCTACTAAATATTTCGGAGCTTACTGGCAAGTACTGCTTCTTCTGAATTTCCTAATTGGTTTGGCTCTTGCGTTTGGTCGCACTGGTTATGTGCGCCTAGGTGGTCTAGCGAAACCTGATATTGATAACTTTAAGTGGTTGTCAATCGTACTCTGTACTCTACTTGCAGGTGGTGGTGTGTTCTGGGCCGCAGCTGAGCCTATCGCGCACTTTGTGACTGCTCCGCCTCTATACGGGGAAGCCTCACCGAAAACTGCCGCAATCAATGCCCTATCTCAGTCTTTTATGCACTGGGGCTTCTTAGCTTGGGCGATCCTTGGTGGTCTATCTTCCATTGTCTTAATGCACTTGCATTACGATAAAGGCCTGCCTCTTAAGCCGCGTACTCTGCTTTACCCTGTTTTTGGTGATAAAGCCATTAAAGGCTGGATTGGTGATGTTGCTGACGCATGTAGCATCATTGCAGTAGCAGCAGGAACCATCGGTCCTATCGGCTTCTTAGGTTTACAAATTAGCTACGCGCTAAACTCATTGTTTGGCCTGCCAGATACGTTCGTAACGCAAAGCATGGTTATCATGGCGGCGATCCTGATGTATACCCTTTCCGCACTGAGCGGTTTGAGCAAGGGTATTCAAATCGTCAGTCGTTACAACATCATTTTGTCTGTACTATTAATTGGTTACATCCTGTTCTTCGGGCCGACAAGCTTTATCGTTGATGGCTACGTGCAAGGCGTTGGTCGTATGGTGGATAACTTCTTCCCTATGGCACTTTACCGTGGTGATACAGGCTGGCTAAGTTGGTGGACAGTATTCTTCTGGGGTTGGTTTATCGGTTATGGCCCAATGATGGCGATCTTTATTGCTCGTATCTCTCGTGGTCGTACAATTCGCCAATTAATCATGTCTATTAGCATCGCGGCACCGCTGATTACTTGCTTCTGGTTTAGTATCGTTGGTGGCAGTGGCCTTGCGTTTGAACTTGATAACCCTGGTTTGATTTCATCTGCGTTTGAAGGCTTTAACTTGCCTGCAGCACTGCTAGCGATTACTGGTGAATTACCTTACCCAATGATCATTTCGGTTCTGTTCCTGATCTTAACGACAACATTTATCGTGACGACGGGTGACTCGATGACTTACACAATCAGTGTAGTGATGACGGGCTCAACAGAACCAAACGCAGTGATTCGCTCGTTCTGGGGTCTGATTATGGGTATTGTCGCTATTGCGCTCATCTCAATGGGCTCTGGTGGTATTTCTGCATTGCAGTCTTTCATTGTAATTACTGCCGTACCTGTGTCTTTCATTTTGCTGCCAAGCATTTGGAAAGCACCCGGCATTGCAAGCAGAATGGCGAAAGAGCAAGGCCTCGTTTAAACCGCCTCTCTAACCAATATGCGAAAAAGAGCCCTTCATTGGGCTCTTTTTAATTCTGCGCTTTATCCTACGCTATCAATGCGAATCATCACTGCGTCTGGACGCCAATACTCGAATTCGCAGTCCATTAAATGCCCATCTTGTTTGTAGTTTACCCGCCGAATTTTCAGAACGGGTTGTCCTTCAGCTAGGTTCAACGCCTTAGCGACATGAGCAGGAGCTGACGTGGGAATCACATCAAAACGAGAGCGCTTTGTCTCGTAACCATACTTCTCACGATAAATGCCTGTCAGGGACATGGTGAGGTTCTCAGACAATATACCCTCAAACAGTGCCGCTTTGAGCACGTTCTCAACAAACAATACCGCTCGCCCATCAATAAAACGTAACCGTTCAATTACATAAATTGGGGTAATTCGCTCCACCTCTAACGATTTGGCATACTCACCTGCGGCCATTTCACTTCGCACGTTGAGTAGCTTAGTTTCTGCAATACGATGCTGCTCTCGAATCATCTGATGGAAGTGAGAACGAGACAACGGGTTGTAACAGATACGCTCAGGAGATACATACCAACCCCGGCGCTCTTCTCGATAAATAAGACCTTCAGTTTCTAAAGACACCAACGCATCTTTGATAGTGATTCGAGTTGTAGAAAACAGCTCACTGAGCTCTCTCTCTGACGGCAGTTTTTGTCCTTCCGACATGATGCCGGAAAGAATCTGCTGTTTTAAGCTGCTTCTAATTTTTCCTAATTGAGTACCAAATTGTCCGGTGCCTGTCGCTCTCATTCTGATCTAGTCCAACGATAATTTGACGAATAACATAAGGCGTTTACGTAACAAAAATATGACATTAATCAACAGAACACATACTGAACGTATGAAATATAAGTGCCATATAAAATCAGCAAAACTGTCAAATTACTTGCGCTAAATCGTCACATTCCATCCATAGCATACAAAGCGAACTTACTGACCTAGTCCAGAAGGATGGAGACAATGAAAACTTTGCTAAGTCGTTCAATTACCGCACCAGCGGCAATCATTGCGGTAACGCTCGCTACGCCAACAGTAGCGAAAGAAGCCGATATTGAATCTTTGGTAGCAGCAGCACAAAAAGAAGGGGCGGTTTACAGTGTGGGTATGCCTGACAGTTGGGCAAACTGGAAAGACACTTGGGCTGATTTAAAGTCAAATTACAACCTTAAGCACCAAGACACGGATATGAGCTCGGCTCAAGAAATCGCAAAATTCGAAGCTGAGAAGAAAAACGCGACCGCAGACATTGGTGACGTAGGCTTTGCCTTCGCACGTGTAGCGGTAAAAAAAGGCGTCACTCAGCCATATAAACCAACAACTTGGAATGACATCCCAGATTGGGCAAAAGACGAAGATGGTCATTGGGCACTTGCTTACACTGGCACTATTTCTTTTATCTCCAACAATAACCTCGTAAAAGACGCGCCAAAAACGTGGGGTGACCTATTAAAAGGCGACTACAAAGTGACCGTAGGTGACGTAGGCGTAGCAGCACAGGCAAACAACGCGGTTCTCGCCGCAGCGTTCGCCAACGGTGGGGACGAATCCAACCTCAAGCCTGCGCTCAAATTCTTTTCTGAACTCGCGAAGCAAGGTCGTCTTTCATTTACCGATCCGAACATCGCCAACCTAGAAAAAGGCGAAGTGGAAGTGGCGATCATGTGGGACTTCAATGCATTGAACTACCGCGACAAAATTGACCGCGACCGCTTTACAGTGAGCATTCCTCAAGATGGCTCTGTGATTTCTGGTTATACAACCATAATCAATAAATACGCGAAGAACCCTAATGCAGCAAAGCTTGCTCGTGAATACATCTTCAGCGATCAAGGGCAAATCAACTTAGCAGAAGGTTATGCGCGTCCAATCCGCACCAACATCACACTGCCTCAAGCAGTGCAAGACAAGCTAATTGCTAATGACCAATACAGCAATGTTCACCCAGTGACTGACTTCTCAGCTTGGGAAAAGTCCGCACGTAAGCTGCCACGTCAATGGCAAGAAAGTGTCTTAATCCACCAGCAATAAGAGTAAGTCGTTATGAGCAATAAGGTCATCCTTGTTGTTCTAGATGGACTGAACTATCAGGTAGCCCGTGATTGCATGGGCTACCTCAATGGTCTTCTAGAGCAAAGTCGTTCCCAACAAGAAACTCGCGCAACGCTTTATCCTGTGCAGTGTGAGCTGCCCTCTATGTCTCGCCCACTTTATGAGTGCATTTTAACGGGCGTTCGCCCTGTAGAAAGCGGCATCGTAAACAACAATATCGTTCGTCTATCCAAACACGATTCCATTTTCAGTTTGGCAAAAGCCCAAGGAAAAGTGACCGCTGCGGCTGCCTACCACTGGGTAAGTGAGCTTTATAATCGCGCGCCATTTGAACCTGTTCGCGATCGTTTCACGCATGATGAAACCCTGAATATCCAGCACGGCTACTTTTACCATTGGGATCATTATCCTGATGAAGCCTTGTTCCTGGACGCAGAGTATTTACGTCGAAACTATCAACCTGATTTCTTACTGATCCACCCGATGAATATCGACGATACAGGACATAAGTTTGGCCTAGACTCTCGCCAATACCGCAATTGTGCGCGAGGTGCAGACATTATTCTTTCCAACTACATCGATCAATGGCTTGCTGATGGGTATCAAATCATTGTGACCAGCGATCATGGCATGAACAACGATCTTTCTCACGGTGGGATTTTACCTGAAGAACGAGAAGTTCCCCTGTTTGTCATTGGTGATAAGTTTACCCATCAAGATTGTCATATTAAGCAGACTGATATTTGTGGCACCGTTTGTCAATTGCTAAACCTTGACCACACGAAGCCATACACTCAGGAATTGTTAGCACTATGAGCAGTTCAGTCCTCTCCCCAAGCTCCAGCGAATCACGCTCAAATTTGGCAAGTACTTGGTTAAAGCGCTTTAAGCCAGCCATTTGGTTGGTGCCTTTCGCGCTGTTTTTCTACCTATTTCAACTCGCACCGATGATTTGGGTACTGTTAAACAGCTTTATCTACGATGGCGAGTTTGCCTTCGATAACTACATTGAAGTGCTCGACTCCGCCTTTATGATGCAGGCGTTTGGCAACAGTTTGTGGTTAGCTGTATGGTCGAGCATTTTTGGCTTAGCCATTGCGACTCTGTTGGTCTCTTCTCTACGCAGAGTCGATTCTAAAGTCCGCGACGGTGTGATTGCGTTTACAAACATGAGCAGCAACTTTGCAGGCGTACCTCTGTCATTCGCTTTTATTATTATTTTGGGCACCAATGGGGCGATTACCCTTTTGCTCAAGCAGTATGGCTTACTCGGTGATTTCGACCTTTATGGTAAATGGGGCCTGCTGGCCATTTACATCTACTTCCAAATCCCGCTGGCGGTATTGTTGATCTACCCTGCGTTCGACGCGTTGAGTGATGATTGGCAAGCTGCTGCTGCGCTACTGGGAGCCAAAACATCACAGTATTGGGCGAAAATCGCGCTGCCAGTGCTCTCACCAGCCTTATTCGGTACCTTTATTATCTTAATAGCCAACGCAATTGGCGCTTATGCGAGTGTTTATGCGCTGACCTCCGGTAACTATAACGTCATCACAATTCGAATTGCGAGTCTGGTATCGGGAGACCTGTTCCTTGAACCTAATCTCGCCGCTGCAATTTCGGTGATTCTAATGGCGTTACTTGCCTTTATCACAGTGATTAACCAATGGCTCATTTCGAAAAGCTATGCAGGTAGGAAGTAGTCATGAACAACGTTAATACTCGATTCCATAAAACGGTGGTTTATTCCATTGTTGGGATCATGCTCATCCCGATTTTAGCGACCTTTGTCTATTCGCTTTCATCACGCTGGGGCGCCACGGTGCTTCCAGATGGTTTCACTTTTGATTGGTACGTTAAATTGCTGACCGACCCACGCTTTTTGCAAGCATTTGGGCGTTCGCTGTTTATTTGTATTGCTTCGCTAACCCTCAGTGTGATTCTAGTTCTGCCAGCGATATTCGTGGTGTTTTACTACTTTCCAAGGCTCGATAAGCTCATGAACGTATTGATTTTGCTACCATTCGCTGTACCACCAGTGGTGTCCTCCGTCGGCTTGCTTCAACTTTATGCTGACAGTGAAATCTCCCTTATCGGTACTCCTTGGATTCTAGTAGGTACTTACTTCACCATCGCGTTACCGTTCATGTATCGTGCGATTTCTAATAGCTTCGAAGCAATTAACCTTAACGATTTAATGGACGCTGCACACTTGCTAGGAGCAAGCACAACCAAAGCGTTTTTGATGGTCATTTTACCTAACCTCAAAAAAGGACTGATGGCATCGCTTTTCCTTTCATTTTCATTTCTATTGGGAGAGTTTGTGTTCGCCAATATTTTAGTCGGCACACGTTATGAAACCCTGCAAATCTACTTGTATAACATGCGTCAGACGAGCGGCCACTTTACGTCTGCCATAGTGATGACCTACTTCCTATTTATTTTTTTACTGACTTGGTTGGCAAGTCGTTTCAGCCGAGGAGTCAAACAATGAGCTACGTAACAGCGAAAAATCTGACTAAACGTTTTGGTGATAACACCGTATTTGAGGACATTCACTTTAACATCGAGCAAGGTGAATTCATTACGCTTTTGGGCCCTAGCGGTTGTGGTAAATCGACACTACTTCGCAGCCTTGCTGGGCTTAACCCTGTCGATGGAGGCGAGATTTGGGTAAACGGAGAAGATATCACGCATCAAGTCCCGCAAGAGCGTGGTATTGGGATGGTCTTTCAATCGTATGCGCTGTTTCCCAATATGACCGTCGAAGGCAACATTGCATTTGGCTTAAAAATGAAAAAGCTTGCGAATGATGATATTCGACGTGAAGTGGCTAAAGTCATCAAACTGGTGGATCTGGCAGGTAAAGAAAAACACTATCCGCATCAACTTTCTGGTGGTCAGCGCCAGCGTGTCGCACTCGCTCGAGCGTTGGTGGTGAAACCTCGCATATTATTGCTTGATGAACCACTTTCTGCGCTTGATGCCAAAATCCGCAAACACCTTCGTCAGCAAATCCGAGATATTCAGAAAGAGATGAATCTCACCACTATCTTCGTAACTCATGACCAAGAAGAGGCGATGATTATGTCTGATCGTATCTTCCTAATGAGTAAAGGAGAAATTGTTCAAGCAGGAACACCTGAAGAAATTTATACTCATCCTGCTAACGAGTTTGTGGCCGGTTTCATGGGGCACTACAACCTTGTAGAGGCCAATAAAGCCAAGCAACTCTTCAACATTGATACCGAATGGAAAGTGGCGATTCGCCCAGAGTCTATATATGTAAAAGAGCAAGGTCGTCAATATGATAGCCACATCTCAGCGCCACAAGTAGGTACGATCACCAACCACCAGCTTCTAGGTAATGTTATTCGCTATCAAGTGAACGTTGAAGAGTGTGAGCTCACTGTTGACTTGCTTAACCGCTCTTCAGAACGCTTACTAGCGAATGGCAGCCAACTAGAGCTACTCTTTAACCTAAACGAAATTCAACCAGTGAGAGCCTAAACATGTCCAAACCTTTGTATGTTTTTGATATGGATGAAACCCTAATAAACGCTGACTGCGCAATGATTTGGAACGAGTTTATGGTTGATAGAGGCATCGCGACTGATCCTTTATTTATTATGGAAGATCAGCGTCTAATGGCCTTGTACTCTGAAGGCAAAATGGACATGGAAGATTACCTAGCGTTCTCCATGAAGCCACTAGAAAACATGCCGATTGAAGAAGTAAACGCCTTGGTTGAAGAATGTGTTGAAAGCCATATTCTGGCTAAACAGTTTCCTCAAGCCAAAACCCTGATTGAGCAACTGTCTCGTGATGGTATAGATATGGTTATCATCTCTGCCAGCGTCACTTTTTTGGTGGAAGCCGTTGGTCGCCGTCTTAATATTCCAACCGCACTCGGAATTGATTTAATCGAGAAAAACAACCGTTATACTGCTGAAATCGACGGTATTCCGAGTTATCGTGAAGGCAAAGTCACGCGATTAAAACAGTGGCTAGAAAATCAGCCTGAGCCTTATTCCGAAATCCATTTCTATACCGATTCAATCAACGATTTACCGCTTTGTGAATACGCGAACTACGCTTATCTGGTAAATCCATGCCCACAACTAAAAGAACACGCCAACAGACCGAATTGGAGTGTGTTAAGTTGGGGGTGAGCTAGCCTCACAAGACCGTTCTTCCTAAGTAAATACTTTTCTATTTGTTCAAAGAGCAGTTCTTTCTGCTCTTTTTTACTTCTCTTCATCAAAAATTAATCACTTGATTAAATACTGATTAATTTTTCACATGTCGCATGAGAAATCAGCGTCTTATAATTAATCAAATGTTTAATATTTTGAGAGAAGATTGTGACGGAAGCGCATCGAAGGGCGGGAAGACCCACAGATAATATCGACGCAAGGGAAAAACTGATTTTCCATGCGCGCGAACTCTTCACCATTATGGCTTATGACAAGGTCTCTACTCGCCTAGTCGCGCAGAAAGCAGGCGTGAACGTGGCGATGATTCGTTACTACTTTGGCAACAAAGAAGGCTTGTTCGAGACCATGTTGCGCGAAACACTGTCACCGATGCAAAAGCAGATGCAGACGTTGGTATCCAACAGTAACGAGCAAAACTTTCTCGATCTAATGCGCACCTACTACCGCGAAATGATCATGGTACCACAGTTCCCACGCTTAGTTGCCCAAGTTATGAATATGCCCCCATCGGAAACCCAACGCAAACTGCTCGAAAAAGTCTTCGCAGATATCAGTAAGCCAATGCAAGGCGTGATCTTTGATAAGTTGATCGACAGTGGCGTTTTACGAAAAGACGCCGACCCTCAACTTTGTCGCGTCTCTTACATCAGCTTGATGGTATTTCCTTTTATGGCACCACCAGCACTGCTCGCCATTCATGGCATTGAACTTTCTGAAGCCTTCTTGAACCGATTATTCGAACACAACATACAACTGATGAAATATGGATTTTTAGACTCGGGCGACCAATATGAAGATAAATAAAAAGCTGCTGTTCTTTCCTGCTCTTGCGGTGGGGGTCGTCATTCTGTTTTTGGCGATTAGCCTCAAACCAGATTTGCCCGTAAAACCCGCTGGAGATCGTGCACGGTTGGTCGAGACGATTCCACTTGAGCTCAAAGCCATTGCTCCAGTAGCCATAGGGTTTGGCAAGATCGCCCCAAAAGTGGAATGGAAAGCGATAGCCGAAGTGACGGGGAAAGTGGTCTACCGCCATCCGCAGCTGGAAAAAGGACAAGTGTTGCAAGCAGGGACAGAAATCTTGCGAATCGACCCACTCGATTACGAACTGAAACTGGTTCAAGCTCAAGCCGATCTCAAATCTGCTCAAACCTCTCTGGCTAAGCTGAACCAAGAAGAAGCGAATCTCAAAAGCACACTCAAGATAGAAGCCAACCGTCTGGTTATCGCCAACAAAGAGTTAGACCGTAAACAAAACCTACGTAAGAAAGGCTTAACCTCGCAATCGGATGTAGATCAGCAAGAGCAAAGCGCGCTCTCTCAACGTAAATTAGTGCTGGATATTGAAAATCAAATTGGTTTGATGCCGGATGAGAAACGAGTCGCGGAAGCCCTAGTTAAAGTTAATGCATCAAAAGTGGATGAGGCCGAACGCTCGCTTGATAAAACCATCATCACGCTTCCTTACGATTTGCGTATTGCTGACGTAGAAATTGAGAAAAAGCAAGTGGTTAACCTCCAACAAACCATGGTGACAGGACATGGTATTGATGTCATGGAAGTGGAAGCTCAACTATCCATTCATGACATGCAAACTTTGGCGGCGAGCATCGGTGAGTTTGTCCGCGATGAAGCTGGTATTCCACAACCTGATATGAATGCGATTCATGCCAACATTGAACTCAGCAGCGGTAACCTCTCTGCAAGCTGGCCTGCGAAAGTTGCACGCATCAGTGAAACGGTTGATCCAAGCCAAGCGACTGCCGGTGTGATTCTGGAAATTGAACAAGACTACCGTGCATTAAACCCAACGTCTGCGCCTCCATTGGTGAACGGCATGTTTGTGCGTGCCTTGATTGAGGGACAAGAGAACCCGAGTTGGATCATCCCAGAGCGTGCGCTTCATGGCGATAAGATTTACCTGATGGGAGATGACAACCGTCTGCAAGTCGTCACGGTTGAAGTGTTATATCGTCGCAATAACCAAGTGGTGATCGATGGTGAACTAGAGCAAGGTCAGAAGCTGATCATCAACGATTTGCTGCCTGCGATTAACGGCATGCTATTGAAAGAGTCACCTGAACAGTCAGAAACGGCTATTGAGGAGTCTGATTCATGATCCGATTCTTCGCCAAGCATCCAACAGCAGCCAACTTGCTGATGCTAACGCTGCTGATATTGGGGATTTCTTCACTTTCCACGATTAAGCGTGAAACTTTTCCTGAGTTTGATCCGCCCTACATCCTAGCTGGTGTGGTTTACCCCGGCGCTTCCCCTCAAGAGGTAGAAGAGAGCATCTGTATCCGAATGGAAGATGCTGTCGATGGCCTTGCCAACATTAAAGAAACTCAGTGTGAAGCGATTGAAGGCTCAGCGCGTCTTATCTTAAAACTGAATGAAGACGCCGACATTGGGCGCATGTTGGTTGATGTTCAAACCCAGATCAACTCGATAAACGACTTCCCACAAGAGATTGAATCTCCTGTGGTCCAAGAGCTCGATTGGAACGAGCCAGTTGTGGATGTCGCCATCACCGCAGATACCACATGGCCAGAGCTAAAAGCGTATGCCGAACAGCTTAAACGCACGTTAAAAATCGATTACGATGTCTCTTTGGTTGAAGTTGCTGGTTTCTCTGACCACCAATACCGAGTAGAGTTAGACACTCAAGCTATCCGACAACTTGGTTTGAGTGTTGGTGATATTGCGGAGCAGATTGGTCGTCAAAACGTCAAGTTGCCAAGTGGTAATGTCGAAACGCCAGATAAAAACTTTCTGATCCGCTTTGACGAACGACGCGTGACGCCGGAAGAGCTTGAGACTATCGTCGTGGGCTCTGGTACAAATGGCTCAATCATCCGTCTAAGAGATATTGCGACGATTACCGACCGGTTTGAATTGGACGAACAGAAAGTCCTCTTCGACGGTCATCCGTCTGCCTTATTAAAAGTCAGCAAAAACAAAGAAGACGATGCACTGCGTATCAAGGAACGTGTTGCTCAATTTGTCGAAGAACAACAAGCTATCGCGCCAGACGGTGTGATGCTACAAATGACCAATGACCTTTCATCCGTGCTTTGGGATCGCCTGACCATGATGGTCAAAAACGGTTGGCAGGGTATCATTCTGGTCTTCGCCACCATGTGGTTGTTCTTTAGTTTTCGCTACTCTTTTTGGGTTGCGGCTGGTTTGCCCGTTGCCTTCTTAGGTGGGTTATTTTTGATGGCGCAACTTGGCCTGTCCATCAACATCATGTCTTTGGTCGGGTTACTCATGGCCATCGGTATCATGATGGATGATGCCATCGTTATTGCCGAATCGATTGCCGCTCACCTCGACCGAGGAGAAGAGATCGATGATGCCGTTATCAAAGGAGTGAAAAAGGTACTGCCAGGGGTAATTTCTTCCTTCCTAACTACGGTGTGTATTTTTGGTAGCTTGTTATTCCTGCAAGGTGAAATGGGTGCGGTACTTAAAGCAGTTCCTCAAGTTCTGATCCTCGTTTTGAGTTTGAGTTTGGTGGAAGCCTTCTTGATCCTACCTAACCACCTTTCTCATTCGCTACATAAACAAAAGCAAGAGCGAAAAACACCGAAGTTCAAACAAAAGCTGCTCGCTTCTTTTGAAAACTTCCGCAACACCACCTTGGTCAACGCAGTAGATAAAGTGGTCGAGTATCGCTATGCCTTTATGGGTGGCGTGGTCGCCTTGCTTCTTATCTCCGCGGCCACGTTAGTAGGTGGTTTACTCAAGTTCCAACCCTTCCCTGAATTGGATGGCGACATTGCAGAAGCGCGTATTATTCTTCCTCCGGGTTCTTCTCTGTCTCAAACGGAAGCTGTCGTCGATAAGATCGTCGCTTCCGCTCAAAAGCTAGATAAAGAATGGACAGAGAAAGTGGAAGACGGCAATCCATTGGTTCTACACATCACCAGTCAATTCAACGCTAACGCCGACGCGAATGAATCTGGCCCTCACATTGCCACGGTACGTCTGGATTTGCTGGGTGCAGAGAGTCGTAACACACTCATCGATGAATTTATCGATGCATGGCGTGAAGACATTGGTGAACTTGCCGATCCTATCTCGCTGGTATTTAAACAACCGACCATGGGGCCGGGTGGACGAGCGATTGAAATTCGAGCGAAGCATGATGATCTGGATGCGCTCAAAGCAGCCTCTATCGACATTCAACAATACTTGAATGAGTTTGATGGTGTCCATGGCGTATTGGATGACATGCGTATGGGTAAAGAAGAAGTCTTGGTTAAACTGCGCCCAGGCGCAGAAGCTTATGGGATTAACGGCCAGCTCATCGCCAATCAATTGCGTGCGGCTTTCTTTGGCCAAACCGCAGACGAAATCCAAGTTGGGGTAGAAAACATTTCAATCGAAGTTCGCCTCGATAAAGCACAAGCTGGTGACTTACAGCAATTGGCAAACTTCCCAATAATCTTGTCCGATGGAAGTCAAATCCCACTCGCGACCATTGCAACTTTGGATTTCCAGCGTAATTACGTAAGAATCCAGCGCATTGATGGATTGCGCACAGTGAGCGTATTCGGCGATATCGATAATACGAAGGCCAACTCAACCGCCATTATTCGTCAGTTCCAACAGGATGAAGCGCCAAAGCTTATGCAAAAGTATCCCGGTCTTCGCTTCGATTTTGAAGGTGAAGCCAAAGATACCGCTGAAACTGGCGCATCAATGGGTAAAGGCTTCTTGCTTGGTTTGTTTGGCGTGTTTGCGATTCTGAGTTACCAATTCCGCAGTTATTTGGAACCATTCGTCGTCATGCTTGCGATTCCCCTCGCTTTTATTGGCGTGGTATGGGGACACATCCTACTCGGTCACTCATTAAGTATGCCAAGTATGATGGGCTTCGTCTCATTAGCAGGGATTGTGGTGAATGACTCGATTCTGTTAGTTCAGTACATACGCCATCATGTGGATGAAGGGGATAATGTGCATGACTCGGTAGTCAAAGCCAGTCGGGAACGCTTTAGAGCAGTATTCCTAACATCAATGACCACTGCAGCAGGTTTGCTTCCGTTGCTGACTGAAACCAGTTTGCAAGCACAGGTTATCCAACCACTGGTTATATCCATCGTGTTTGGTATTTTCGCATCCACTCTGCTGGTGTTGTTTATGATCCCTGCCGCGTATGCCATTTTAGCTGACTTCGGCCTAGTCCATAAACACGAAGAAATCTAAAACGACTGATAAGTACATTTATCAAAATGAACAAGAGCGGCTTAGGTCGCTTTTTGTTCGATACCAATACGTTAAAAAAACACACAATCACTTAACAAACAGAGGGTTATTGTATCTCATTAAGTGTGAATATGAACAGTTAAGGATTAAGTATGTTGAGTTTTATATAACCAAATCAAATAACCAATACAAGATTTATAATATGTCTTATTGTCAAAAACGGCATTTCACAGAGTAAAAATACACGTAGGCAACACATTCACAATTTAAACTCACGATAATGAAAACATTGATTGAAGAATTAACATTTTAACAATGATTACAACAATGTTAACTTTAGCCTCGTTGGTCGCGCTGGTGGTAAGCCTCTCACCAAGCCTATTGTCAGTTTTATATGGACGTTCGACCACCTCCAAAATGAATAGACACCCAATTTGGTGCCCTTTTTTCGCCCGTGAAAGCATTCTTCGCGGGCTTTTTTCTTTAAGTTAAGTATGAACGCTCTGGATCAACTTTTTTTTGCCAACCTTTCGGATTTGGAGGTAGTATGCGAATCAATAAGCGGAGACAGTGCTAGCAACTCTAAAACATTTTTTTCAAAGATTTCATCCGCGTGTCTTACCCAATCTAAAAACTTTTTTTGAGCAAACATAGGCTCGATTTCATATAAAAATTCAATACTAAAGTAAAACTCATTTTTGATAGGCAAATTGTACACTCTTCGATAGTCTTTTTTATACTCCAAATTTCCTTCTACATATTTTGAAAATGTATTTCCACCAATCTTGATATCTTGGCATTTGATTGGAGGGTAACCACGAAGAAACTCTCCTACAAGGAACTCTTCTTTCGCTCTCTTTTTTTCTTCGTTTATCGGGTCCATTCCCCAACGATGATTTGCATACGCAATGGCATCATTCATCAACTCTGTATGATCACCTTTTTGAGAACCGTCAGGTGACTCTACAGCATGATAAAAATCTACGTACTCTTTCTCTATAAATGAAGATAGTTGATTAACACTAGTAATATATTTATCTGAAGATTTAATCCTTAACCGAATATATAAGCCACCTTGTTTATTGATTGGTAATAGTGGATTTATTATTTTATTTTGAAAAGAGAAATAAATCGTGGCCAAGTTTATAAACTTTTCATGCCGCTCTACTTTTGAATCAATATTGAATCGTTGTAATTCAATAAAATCTTGGTATACATGACCTTCATATATATTGTTCGGACATTCAAATGATAGTACTAAGTCATCTATCTGGAATACATTATGTAACAAGTGTGCAAAATCTGGTTTCCCTCTAAACCCATCTTTAAAGATTTTGATAAAATTCATATTTATATCTCTTGTTATTTAAATATGTATTGATATTTGTGATAGGCTCTATACTAAATCCATTGGCTTTATATGCGCCATGGCGCACAAAGGTAAATAGACATCCAATTTGATTCATTTTTCTCTCATGGCTACATACTTTGCTAGCTTTTCTTGACGCTGTGTTACTCTGCCTTAGTTTTTTCGTTCAATCCCTTTACCGCTTTGGCTGTATACGAGTCGATGAGCGGAGACAAATCCAGTAATTCCAATACTTTTTTTTCAAAGGTTTCATCCGCACTTCTCACCCAATCTAAAAACTTCTGCTTAGCAAACATCGATTCGTACTTATACCAAAACTCGATGCTCAGGTAGAATTCATTTTTTATGGGTAAATTGTATACTCTTCGTAATTCACTCTTATACTTAAGATTACCTTCTGAGTATTTTGAGTATTTGTTTTTTCCAACTTCAACTATCTCACACTTTATTGGTGGATAACCACTTAAGAAACCTCTAATTAAATATTCTTCTTTTTCTCTTTTTCGGTGTTCACTTTCTGGAATTTATCCCCATTGTTTATTCGCACGCTTAGTCAATTCTTTCATCAAGTCTGTATGATACCCCCTCATAGAGCCTTCACTTTGCTCCGGGGCATGATAAAAATCATAATATTCTCTCTCTAAAAATGAGGACAATTGACTAATATTATCAATATCTTCTCCAGTAGATTTAACCCGTAGCCTAATATATAATCCACCTTGTTTGTTAATAGGAAGCAAAGGGTTCAATATTTTCTTCTGAAACAAAAAATATACCGTAGCTAACTTTACAAACCTTTCATGCCTCTCTATTTTTGATTCAACATCGAACTGTTCTAAATTAACAAGATCCTGGTATACATGTCCTTCATATATGTTGTTCGGACACTCAAATGACAGCACTAAGTCATCTATCTGGAACGCATTATGTAATAAGTCAGAGAAATCCGGCTTTCCTCTAAAACCATCTTTACACATTTTAATAAAACTCATATGTCTATCTCTTACTCTTCAAATATGCATCAATACCTTTAAACGAACGCCTGCAATATGAGTTCTAATTCAAGTAAAGGTAAGCCACATACTAAGGTATTATGAAGGTCAAAAAGGAGATCGGATCTTTTCAAAATTTTAAATATCTAACATCACCTCCACTTTACTGAAATCTACACTTTTAAAAGTTACATCCGCTCCATCCAGCAATAGCTCATCAAACACGCCAACTATTGATAATAGGCTTGAGGATCTGATCTCCACCCATGAAATGAGAAACAAAAAAGCCAGCCTTAAAAGGCTGGCAAGTAGAGCAACAAGGTCAGTGCTTACTGCTAACTAACACCGAACTCGTATTGGATTCATTTTCGTCTGTTAGTCTCTTTTATCGGCGTTTATGACTTGCTTGCTTTCTCTTTGTGGCACGTTACCTTTACTAACTGTTCTTGCTCATCTTTAATGTTTTTCACGATACGCTCATCACGTGCGTGAATGGCATCCATGTTCATTTGCTGAATATCTGCTATAGCTTCATGTTTCATTTCAGAAAAGTCCTGACGTAAATCTGAGCTCCACTCCTCTTTGTCTAAAGTGTTAGCAGCAGCGATTGGTGATGACATTACAGCAATAAGACTTAGAGTAGATAGAAATACGCTTTTCATAATAAGCTCCTTGAGGATTAGCAGTTAATTTTAATTACAATTCATATATTGCACATACGATGCCAACTTTTATTTTGTTATTTTTCAACAACTTAAATAAAACCTCATATTCAACGTTATCTTCGTCTGGTAAATTTCGCTAACCAAGTGTCAAATTAACCATGCGAATTTAAAACATTAGAAACATACATATTAGAAATGCTTTGTCAGGCAGTTTTCTCATCAGATAATTACGTAACTGCCCACTAAAAAATCACTTTGAATCAAAATGCGGAAACAAAAAAGCAGCCCGAAGGCTGCTCCTAATCGTTAACATCAAGCTTGTTAACTCGATACGCTTGCTTCAACGCTCGACGTCACTGGCGACTTTCTGAAACGATTAATCAAACGATGGATAAACCTCTTAATCGATCTGAAAATATTTTTAATATCTTCAAGCATTAAATACAAACAAGGCACCAACACTAAAGTCAGAACCGTTGCGTACAACACCGCAAAGCCCAAAGCGACAGCCATCGGTATGACAAAACGCGCCTGCAAACTCGTTTCAAACATTATCGGCAATACACCCGCAAACGTCGTTATTGAGGTGAGCGTGATAGCTCGAAAACGAGCACAACCCGCCTCAACAACCGCTTGTTTGATGTTCATACCCTTTTCTCTCACTTGGTTTACGTAATCTGTCATAACCAGAGAGTCGTTGATAACCACGCCAGCAGCGGCGATCAAACCAAATGTCGACATCATACTGATGTCTAAACCTAGCCAGAAATGGCCCCAAATCGCCCCCGTCAGACTAAACGGAATGACGGACATTACAATCAAAGGTTGGGTATAACTTTTTAACGGTACAGCTAACAAGATGTAGACGATGATCATGCCTGCAATAAAGAACAAAATCTGTTCATTACGCTGCGCAGCCTGCTCTTCAATATCACCGCCCCATTCTGTTTTCACAGTTGGGAAGGCTTGCTTCATGTCCGGTAAGATATTGTCGTCAATGACCTTCACGATTTCTTGAGGTTCAACCAATTCTTCGTCTATGGAACCATAAACATAAACGGTTTGATACCCGCCTTCACGTCGAATGCTACTCACGCCCGGCTGCTCGTTGATCTTCACCACATCACCTAGCATGACCTTCTTACCTGCTGGTGTTGTAATCACGGCGTAACGCAATGATGAGAATGCTTCACGCGTCAGTTGCGGGTAACGCACCATAACTTTAATTTCTTCACCATCACGAATAATGCGCTGTGCTTCGCCACCATAAAAGCTGCCACCAACTTGCTCTGCGATCATGGTGAGATCCAGACCGAGATCGTACGCTACAGGCGCAAGAGACAGGAGTACTTCTTTGCTTCCAGAATCAATAGAAGATGAAATATCATATAACCCTTCTTCCAGCTGTAAACGCTCTATCAAGTAACGCCCAGCCTCGTTGAGCTCATTGATGTTAGAACCAAACAACAAGTAGCCAAACTCATCTCTGTCACCACCACCCGCACTCTGCTCGCGGATTTTGATGCTCTTCATACCTGGAATAACAGGCATAGCTTCACGCCAACGTCGAGCCAGTTCAAATGTATTGAACGGGCGTAACTCTTCATCAACCAGAGGTACTAATACACGACCTTCGGTGCGGCTTCTGTTGTACGACAGCACATCACGAATCATTCCTTGACCATGTTCTGCAATGGTCTCAGATTCGATCTTTTGCATGACACGTTCAATAGTCTTGAGTGCACTGATTGTCTGCTCACTTGAAACGGTATCATTCATTTCAATAGTGATCGCAGGATAGTCAGTCGGCACTTTAGGGTTGGGGATCACCCGAACATAATTCGCGTTGATCAAAGCCGCGCTGATCAGCAGTAAACCACAGAACACCGCAAACACTGTCCAGCGCCAATGGGTGCATGTTGTTACAAAGTTCCGATATGGACCATTTACAAAACCAAAAAAACGTTGGTTAAATCGGTCACGCCAACCACCTGGTTTAACTGGCTTAAAATGAGTATGCGCAAGGTGTGCAGGAAGGATCAGCTTCGATTCAATCAAACTGAAGATCAAACACAGAATCACGACCCCCGCGATACCATAAAAGAAGGCACTATCAATACCACTAGACAACAAGAATGGTGCGAATACAGCAATCGTTGTCAGAACACCAAATGTCGCTGGCGTAGCAACACGTTTGACACCGCGTACCACGTTATCGACACCGCCGCCCTTTTCTTCGATTTCACTGTACGCACTTTCTCCCATGACGATGGCGTCATCCACCACAATTCCGAGCACCATGATGAAAGCAAACAGCGAGACGATGTTCACTGTAATACCCAAAGCTGGCATCATCATTACAGCACCGAGGAAACAGACAGGTAGCCCAATCATTACCCACATAGCCAAGCGGAAACGTAGGAAAATGGTCAGCATAATCGCGACTAATGCAGCACCTTGCAGCAAGTTTTTCAACATCATGTCGAGACGCCCATTTAAATAATAAGTCGTATCAACTAAGACTTTGAGCTTAACATCCTGCGGCAATGTCTTGTTTTTTGCTTCAATATAATTACGAACGGACTGTGCAACAGGGATAATGTTCTGATCACGAGTTGCTTCAACAGACATGTAGATCGCATTTTGCCCTGAGTATTCAAAATAGCGCTCTTCTTCCGTAAAGCCATCTTTGATCGTGGCGATATCTTGCAGTATAACCTTCGCACCATTTGCGCCAAGCTTTACAGGAATATTTCTAAACTCATCACCACGGTAGTATTGGTTTTCAATCCTTACTGCAATCATCCCTGAGTTTGTTTTTACTTCGCCCGCAGAAAAGTTGGCTGAGTAACGGCTGATCGCGCTGCTGATATCGCTCAACGTCAGGTCGTATTTACGAAGAACAAGTGGGTCTACTTCAATCGCTATTTCTTCTTCTGGCGCACTCAGATACACCAGCATGACGTTTTCTAACTGAAGTAATTCATCTTCGATTTGCTTAGCAAGCGGTTTAAGCTCCTCGAGCGGTCGGTCCCCAACTAACCCCATTTCGATTACATCTTGGCGCCATTCAACTTGGTAGACATTGATTGGTTCCATACCCGCTGGTAAGTTAGACAAGGTATCAATACGTTGGTTTACATCATCTAAGACACGCTTGATATCGGCATTAACGTCTACCTCGATGGAAACATACGCGCTACCTCTAGAGGCCGTTGAGACTGCTTTTTTAATCCCGGTGACGTCTTTAATCGATTCCTCGACCTTAACGAGAATACTCTCTTCTATCTCTTGAGGAGAAGCGCCAGGATAAGTCGCACGAACATCAATGTAGTTCACCTCAATATTCGGAAACATCTGCCTTTGAATAAAGAGAAAACTCACCACACCCATGATAATGATGAACACCATCAAAAGGTTGGCAGCGACGGGGTTATTCGCAAAATAGGCAATTAAGCCCTTTTGTTTAGTATCTTCCATGACAAACTCCTACTTACTGTACGACGGTTTCGGAGTCGTCACTCTTTTTTGCGATTTGTACCGCCATGCCTTTTTGAGGGTACTCTGGTAAGGTCAGTACCAACTTATCACTTTGCTCTAAGCCTTCGCCCACCAGCAAAAACTCACCTTCTGCTCTCAAAACCGTGACAGTTCTGGGTTGAAGTTGATTATCGCCATTCACCACCCACACGGTACGGTTTTTAACTAATTCCTGTGGCAAGCGGTAGATGTGCTTAAGTTCCTTACCAGTGAAGCTCACTTCAACGTAGGAGCCGAATTTAATTGGAGGCTGCTGGTTATCGACACCGTATGGGTCCGCGATTTGAATGACCATGTTAATCATTCGGGTAGCGCTATCAATCATGCCTAGATCACGAACTACTCGACCTTCTCTAGTGGTAGAAAACACACCTTGCTGCGTCACTGTCGCAGTGAGTTCACCAATGGATTCGGGTAAAAATGCACTATCAAAACCGGCAATGGGTACGTGCACCTCTGCCACTTCGATGTTGTTTAACGTGGCAACTCGAGAACCAGATGTAACAAATTGACCAACACCAATATCACGCTCAACAACCAGCGCATCGTAAGGTGCAACGACTTTGCAATTTTCTAACTCTCTTTTTGCTCGTTTGAGTGCCGCTTGAGCCGACTTCACTTGGGCTTGTGCGCTCAAAACGTGAGGTTTGCGTAAATACAGATCCGTCACTTGCTTATCGCTCAGTCTCTTTGCCTGACGTTTTGCCACTTCGGCTTTCGCTTGTTCCTCAATCAAGTTTGCGCGTGCACTAGCTAAATCGGCTTCAGCTTGTAAAACCGACGCTTCATAGTTGTCGCTTTCAATTGTGAAAAGAACCTCTCCTCGTTTCACGATGCCACCCGTTACAAAATTCGGGTGCCAACTTATCACTTCACCACTGACTTGCGCGGAAAGGTGTGTTTTTTCAAAAGGGACTAATTCACCGTGACTGGTAATCACCACTTTGTGATCAGTAGGAAAAAGAGAAGAAGCCTGAACAGTAGGTTCTGTAATTGCATCTTTGGTTGACTCTTTTTCCGGCGCAGTTGCGGCAATTGCAGCATATCCTGCATAAGAGCCTCCAACGACGACGAAGGGTAAAAGCCAACGTAATATGGGTTTTGCTAACATCGAAAATCCTTTTTTATTGTTGTTTTCAACACCACACTTTTATTCAGTCCATTGCTCCCGGTAAGCATGGTGGTGAGAGAATTGAATTTGAATAAACATCAAAGCGGCGCTTGCCTAGTCTTTTAAGCAGCGAACTAGATAGTTATTGCCAATTCAAAGTTAATAAAATTAACAAAAAATTAACCAACTGCGCAAGTTGCTCTGACTTAACTTTTATTCTAAATGGCAAATGACATGCCAAGCATTTATTTATTAAAAATCATATGGTTATATAAAAATCATTATTTTATCCAGTGCGCTATTGGTCATAATCACCAGATATTAGTGATTATGACCAATACGGCCATAATGATAATTAAAATAAATGATTATCTGCGCTTTAAAAGTTGAACTTAGTTCAGGCTCTATGGCAATTCATCGATTAATCGCTCGTTATCAAACGGTTCTGGGTGCATGTGGCGTCAGCTTAAGTCTATAATTTGGAGTAGGTAACACTCTGTAAGACAAGGAAATGTGCTTTGTTACAAACGCTCGCCAAGTTGCTCTTCCCCTCGCTGCTCACTATTTTATCGGCATGCTCATCCGTATCGTTGAATGACGCCAGTGAAAAGTCCACCAGCTTTCAGCTCGGTTATCAAAAGGATTCTGTTCTTGCGCAGTACTTTGAAGCTTACGGGAGAGACCCCAAGTCCATAACTGGCTTTGCACCGTTAAATCAGGGACACGATGCCCTTCTTGCTCGAACCTCTTTGATCGAGTCCGCCCAGAAAAGCCTTGACCTTCAATACTATATTTACCGTGGTGACGAAACGAGTCAGCTAATAACGTGGCGCTTGTATGAAGCGGCAAAGCGTGGTGTTCGAGTAAGACTGTTGCTTGACGATATGCAAAAGCGAAACGACGATGTGATGGCAGCCCTCAATGCACATCCTAATATAGAAATCCGCTTATTTAACCCGCATCAGTATCGCGACTCCCGTTGGTTCGCTCTTGCTAGCGATTTTGAACGCCTTAATCGTCGTATGCACAATAAGTCTCTGATTGCAGACAGTGTTTCCGCCATTGTCGGAGGTAGAAATATCGGCAATGAATACTTCTCTTTTGAATCGCAAGTTGAGTTTGGTGATTTTGATCTTCTGCTCTATGGTGAGGCGGTACAACAAACTGCCGATCAGTTCGACCTCTACTGGAATAGCGCCTATTCGATACCAATGGAATGGATTACACCGAATTCACAGCAAATTACCGACCAAGCGATTCAAAAGCAGGTCAATAAACTCCGGTTAGAGGAAAAGTTTTCAACCGGCCGCTATGACTTCACTCAACTGGATATGTACCAAGATCTAAAACAAGGCAAACTCAAGCTCTACTGGGGAGAAGCGAAAGTATGGTTTGACCTGCCCGATAAAGTCGCGACCCGAGAGAGCCAACTTATTGATAATTTAACGGAACTGGTTAAAAGTGTTGAGGATTCATTTGTGCTCATTTCTCCCTATTTCGTTCCAACTGAAGCAGGTACTCAAGCATTAAGTAACGCGGCCAAGCGAGGCGTTGATATCACGATTGTGACCAATAGCCTCGCGTCTAACGATGTGTTTGCCGTGCATGGTTGGTACGCAAAATATCGAAAAGATCTACTCGAAGCTGGAATCAAGCTTTGGGAAGTAAAAGCGAGCGCGAAACTCAAAAGTAAGTGGAGCCTCACGGGGAGTAGCAGAGCAAGTTTACACGCTAAAGCAATGACAATTGATAACAAAACACTTTTCGTTGGTTCGATGAACTGGGACCCACGTTCGGCCGCTTTGAATACCGAAATGGCCGTTGTTATCGAACAGCCAGAATATGTGCAAATGTTTCTAGAACAACTGCCAAATCAACTGTCGAGTAACGCCTACGCCTTAACTCTGCGCGACGGGGACATTGTCTGGACCGACGTAAAAACAGGCGAAGAATACGACTCCGAACCAGAAGCAGGAGTATGGCGAAAAATGGGCGCTTGGTTCTCCGGAATATTACCGATTGAAGATCAGCTATAACAGCTGCCAATACTGCAAACCTCCCCAGTCAAGCAAAACAAAATGGACGCTAGTTTTGGGGCTGGGGGGCACAACCAACATAAGGAAGCTCAATGCCAGCGCAATGGAATGAATACTATCAGAAAATTTTAAGCCAACCTCACCGCCCAAGCGTGGAAAATGCCGTAAATCGACTTAAGATAGAAGGCAAAGTCGCTCTTGATATTGGCTGCGGAATAGGTCGAGACAGCCACTTTCTCCTCGAAAAGGGATTTAAGGTTCACGCATGTGATAGCAATGAAGATGCAGTAAAAACTTGTTTAACACGCTTTGAAGGTAACAAACGATTTTCGGTTTCGCAGTGCTGTTTTACTGAGTTTAATTATCCTCAGTGCAGCTTGGTTATCGCAAATGCCAGTTTGTTCTTTTGCCCTGACAAAGGCTTCAAACAAGTCTGGACAAAAATAGACAGCGCATTACAACCGAGCGGTATCTTCTGCGGCGATTTCTTGGGAGTGAAAGACTCGTGGGTTACCTCCGAAATGCATCCAAACATTACCGCATTAACAAAAAAGGAAGTGGAAAGCTTATTCGAGGGTTACGACCTCATTTCATTGCATGAAAGAGATGAAGACGGGACCACTGTAGTAGGAAGCCAAAAACATTGGCATATGTTTAGTGTGACCGCTCGAAAGCGCTAAAAATGGTCTCTCAATAAAGAAAGCAGCACTTCAAATCAGTGCTGCTATCAGAGATTAATTGACGGGATACACCACTTCAAAACGCTCTAAAACCAGCGTACGTTTCTCATGCCAATCGATGTTCAACTCATCGCATTCAGCTTTAAAAAATGCAGTATGAGAATCACGCCACCAGTTTAAGGTTCTATCACCTTCGCTTTCTGCGAAGGCAAACTCTGCGGTTACATCCTCATATTTGCATGTACTTACGTCAGTAATTCGTATCACGCAAACCGGGTCCCCATCCCAATTCGTCACTACTTGTAAATGACCGACTTGGGGCATGGTTTCACCATGTTCTCGATACCAAAGCTCCAAACTGCACGATGCAGTTTTCTGTCCAATACGAACCAAATCTGCGCATACATTCGCGTTGTATTCATCGGCACAATAATAGTCAGCACTGACTGATGGTACAGCTTCCCTTTGTTCTGGTGATAATAATTCTAGGAATTGTTCTAAGTAATCCTTAGCTCGCGCGTCCATGCTCACTCCATTAATCATAAATTCGCAAGGAGGATAAAAGATATCACAACAAATAACCACCAGGAACAAGCTGAAAAACAACAAGAATATGACTTCTACGTAGACGACTGTTATTTCTTTTGTAATAACTTTGCTAAACGTTTGTGCTATTTGCTATTGTTGCATGGTCTATCTGTACTCTTCTCGTGAAAGGACGTTATATGCGCTTATTTATTGGTATTTTTTTCTCGCTGATACTTGCCTTGCCAACAATGGCATCGGAGGAAAAGTATTCAGAATCGGATCTGTTAGATAGACCATTAATGGAACGCTATATTTTAGATGAACTAAAAGCGCTGCGTCAGGACTATCAAAGCCTAGAAAAGCGAATGATCACAGAGATCACCGATCGCGAGCTAACGGTCGCAGATAAATCGTTGAACTATGCCAACGTGACCGTTACATACTTCTTCTACATCATTGCTGGTGTCGCATCGCTGATTGCCTTTGTCGGATGGCAATCTCTGCGTGAGTTTAAACACAACACCAAAGAGATGGCTGATAAACGATTGGAGAAGATCGCCCAAGAATACGAGAAAAAGTTTGTCGCCCTTGAGCGAGATTTAAAACGCAAAACTCGCATTATCAGTGAAAACAACAAAGAAATTGAGAAAATCAACGAGATCCATAACTTATGGCTACGTGCACAAAGCTCTCAAACTCCAGAGCAACGTATCGAAATCTATGATGAAATCTTGTTAATTCGTCCAGGTGATTTAGAAGCGTTGACGTACAAAGCCGACGCAGCGATGGAAATCAACGAATACCATTGGGCACTTAGCATTTGTAACCGCGTACTTGAAGTCGATTACACCAACGGCCCTGCACTGTATCAACGCGCGTGTGCATACTCTCGCCTTGGTATCGAAGAGCAAGCTATTGAAGACTTGGAACGCGCAATTGAATACAGCCCATCCATTCGTGATTTACTTGCCGAAGAACGAGACCTCGAATTGCTGCACGGTAATGAGCGTTTTGAAAAGCTCTTACATCTAGCAAGCGAATAATGGAATAAACAGCATGAGCAGCCACTTTAATCTAGAAGACGCTAGCCAAGTATTGGTTGGCGCTTTTGCCCTAGCAGTCCCGATCTCATTTTCGGAGGAAGCGTGGCGATTGGGTGAGAGCCTACCAATGGCAAACTTGCTCATGCTGTTAAGTCTTTCTGTCATTTTCCTCAGTTTTTTCGCGTATCAAAGCGTGTTTCAAAGCCACATCAAGAATCGCGTATCCATCTTTATTTTTCGTGTGGTTATCGCGTACCTCATTGCGGCCGTTGTGGTAGCGTTAGTTCTTTTCTGTCTTGATAAGCTGCCACTCATGAATGAGCCTTTGGTTGCGATAAAACGCGTTATCGTCATCACAATGCCTGCTTCGATGGGCGCGATCGTAGTCGACAGTTTCGACAAAGAATAGAGATAATCGCTACTCTTCATCTAACGTTAAGTTCGACCCCGAGTGGTCTTTCCCTAATACATCTTCTGGGTTTCGCAGTGCGCAGGTTTCTAACGACAAGCACCCGCAGCCAATGCATCCTCCTAAATCGTTTTGCAACGCTTTAAGTTTTTGAATCTTATGTTCTAACTGTTCATGCCAATGGCTTGCCATTTCTTCCCATTGCGCTTTGTTAGGGGCTTGGTGTTTCGGCAGTTCATCTAACGCATGTTTAATTTCTTCTAACGACAACCCAACTTGCTGCGCTGCTTTGATCACCGCAACACGGCGCAACACACTGCGATGGTAGCGACGCTGATTACCTTGATTTCTCCAGCTCGAAATCAGTCCTTTTTGCTCGTAAAAATGTAGGGCAGATACTTTCACTCCAGAACGTTTTGCCACTTCTCCTACGCTGATTTCCATCCTTGACTCCCTGTATATCAATTTTGTTAAAAAAACGCTTTACCTCAAGTTTACTTGAGGTTTTAAAGTTGCACCATCTTAATTAACGCTAAACCCCGGCGAGCTCAAGATAATGTGTTCAGCGCGAACGACTTGGTTGTTAAACACAAGACAGTTGGACATCAACCTTTTGAAATACATCGGGAGTTAGAGGCAAACATAATGAAAAATAAAACTCAGCCGTACTTAGCTGGCCGCTTCTTCGACAGTATCTCCTCTGGCTTATTCATGATGGCGCTGCCATGGGTCATGCTTTCCGAACCTAACATGGGTACATTCGTCGCTTTAGTTTCTCTGAGCTGCACCGCGATTTCTTTTCTAGCAACGCCTTTCTTTTCCACTTTAATTGACCGACATTCACGCAAAGTACTACTCGTGCTCAATCAATGGATTCAATCGGGTATGGCTTTGGTGGTGTTCATTGCTTATTGGTTAGGGTTTGAGTCACACTGGTTGCTGGCTTTTGCGCAACTGGTGTATTGGGTTTCGAGTAATTTTGCATGGACGACCAACAACGCCTTCACCCAAGAAAATTATCAGCACCATGAGTATGCGAAAATTTCGGGTCAGCAAGAAATTGTAATGCAATCCACAACCCTCGGAGCTGGCGCGTTGGGTATTGTTTTGCTTGAAATGTGGGGTATGAAAGAGTTTGCTTTGTTTGCGGCCAGCGCCTCTGCATTAGCAGCGATGTTCTATATTCTGACGCCTTATACCCAACAATTAAGGGCGTCAAAATCCGTTGCTTTCATCGCGCAACTCAAAGAGAGCAAACAAATATTCCGTCTCGAACCCCGATTTTATGGCTTTATTCTGCTCTCTTGCCTCTCTTATCCTGCATTGACGTATTTGAGCAAACTGGTGCCGATTTGGTTTTCTGAACAAGGCATCTCTGGCGATTGGTTTGCAGGGTTCAACATCAGTTTTGGCCTCGGCTCGTTGCTAACCGGCTTTATTGTCACCAAAGTGCTAAGCCGTGCCTCCCATAGCCACATTATGTTCGCTTCGATGGTTATGGTCTCTTTTGCGCTTATCGGGATGAGTTTTGCGATGAGCCCGCTGACCATCTTATTGTTTACGGCGCTGTTTGGCGTATTTAACGCGCTAAATCGCATTGCGAGAGTCAACTGGATGCATCACACCGTAGCGGTTCATCAACGAGGTCGCGTCGATGGCGGCATCAGCATGTTTGCCACCACCATTCAATCTCTCAGTTACGTCCTGATTGCAATATTGAGTCATTACGAACTAACACAATACGGTTTTGCAATCGCAGCCGCTGTCATGGTATTGGCAGTGATTTTGATGGGATTACTCAGCCGAGACGTCGAGCCGTTTAACGACCTGCCCCTTCATGCAGCAGCAAAGTGAAGCATAGAAATTGAGAAGTTGAGAAATTGAAAAAGCGAGATAGGAAGGCAACCAACATCGTCTTCCTATTTTTTACGCTAGCACTTTTGCCTCTATCGCTTATCAGCAAGGTTGGGTATTCTGAGGTGACCAACATAAGCAGAGGGAAATCGCAGTGAACTTAAGGCAATTAGAAGTCTTTTACGCCATTATGCAAGCAGGAACGGTGTCAGGCGCGGCTCGCTTACTGCACGTTTCCCAACCTAATGTCACTCGAGTTCTCGCCCATACAGAACAACAACTGAGCTTCGCTTTATTTGAGCGTGTAAAGGGCCGTCTCGTTCCAACTCAAGAAGCCAAAGCCTTATTGCCAGAGGCTGAAAAAGTCTATCAACAACTCGGACAATTTCGCTCTCTGACCAACAAAGTCAAACAGGGAACTCAACATTTACGAGTTGGTGCTCCGCCTGTTTTGGCCGCACACTTGTTAGCGCCGACTGTCGCGTTGCTGTCGAAAGAACACGGCATCTCCTTTGAGCTCTCAACGGCTAATCGCGATGAGCTGTGCTCAGGTTTACTGAAACATGAATTGGATGTCGCCATTGCGTTCGGTGAAGAAACGCCACCAGCGATCATGGGGCACGTGTTATTGAAAGAAAACTTAGCACTGATCGCTCCTAAAAGCGCAGCGATACCCACAGAAAAAACCGTCACTTTAGAAGAACTCATCAGTCACGATTTACCCATTATCGGTTTAGATAGCCGAGACCCTCTGGGCTTGCTGTTACATCAAACCTTGTCAGCGCGTGACGAGCATTATCAACATGCCATTACCGTCCGCAGCTACTCCGCGGCGGCTGAACTGGTGAAAAACGAAGCAGGATTCGCGATTGTAGACCCTTGGACTGCAAAACAATATCGCCAAGATAATGCCGTTTCCGTGCATGCTTTGGAGCCAAATATGTCCTTCTCTGTCTCTATTTTATTCGCAGAGCACACACCTCAATCCATTGCGACAAAGCAATTTATCACCGCCCTAAAACAACAGATGGTTTAAAGGTATAACCTGAAGTTATACCTGCCTAACAAATAAGCATTCGGTTTCCTAAATCAGTCTGGCTACATTAATGAGCAATAACGATGACGAAGGGAACCATCATGCAAATTGCTCAACCTTACCTACTCTTTCTTGGCGACGTAACCGATCCACTCGCAGCAAAAACCGCGCGTGGCATATATCAATGGCGACCTGAGATTTGTCTTGGCCAAATCCGCCTGACGCCAGAAACCGTATCGCTTGGTTTAACCGACATGACACTACAAAAAGCGCAGCAGCAAGGAGCAAAAACGCTGGTGCTTGGCACGGCAAATCCAGGAGGCGTCATTCCCGAAGCTTGGCAAGCAACCTTACTTGAAGCGGCAGAGATGGGATTTGAAATTGCATCGGGCATGCACCAACGTTTGGCGGAATTTGCTCCTCTTGCCGATCTAGAACAACGTGGATTAACCAAACTGTATGATGTTCGCCATTATGATGCCCCGCTCAAGGTCGGCAATGGCAAAGCTCGCGCAGGCAAGCGAGTACTTACTGTAGGAACAGATTGCTCCGTTGGCAAAATGTACTCTGCCCTCGCCATTGAGCACACATTAAAGCGTAAAAACTGTCGCGCAGAGTTCAAAGCAACGGGTCAAACTGGAATTCTCATCGCAGGCAGTGGCATTTCAATTGATGCCGTAGTTGCCGATTTTATCTCCGGCGCAGTAGAAACGATCAGCCCTGAGTTCACCGATCACGATTGGGACATCATCGAAGGGCAAGGTTCGTTATTTAACCCTTCGTTTGCTGGCGTAAGTTTGGGCTTACTTCACGGCGCACAAGCTGACGCTCTGATACTGTGCCATGAGATTGGTCGCCCGCACATCCGCAACTTACCACATGCGAGCTTGCCAACTATTGAACAAACGATAGAAGCGAATCTGGCCGCTGCTCGCCTAACAAATCCAAACGCTCAATTAGTGGGTATTTGCTTAAACACTTCGGCGCTCAGCGAAGAAGATGCAGCCCAGTTATGCCAGGATTGGAGCGACAAATACCAAGTGCCCGTCACCGACCCTGTACGTTTTGGCGTTGATGCGGTTGCAGATAGGCTCCTTACGATTTAAGAAACATTTACGGTTTAGAAAATAACTGTGGTTTAGGGAAAACTAGTGAGATGAAAATTCATGTAGAACCTGTCACGCTTGCCATGGCGACACCATTTCGCATCTCTCGCGGCAGTCGGACAGAGTGCCACGTAGTCCGCGTGACAATTGAACATCGAGGCATGATCGCCCAAGGTGAATGCACGCCATACCCTCGTTATGGTGAATCGGTTGAATCGGTGATTAAGGCGATTTCTCACGCCGCGCATGAGCTGCAAAGTTTGTATGCCAAAGGCGAAGCTGATGTCATGGTTCTCAAAAGCCAGCTTCAATCGTTATTACCCGCAGGGGCGGCAAGAAATGCATTGGATTGCGCCCTTTGGCATCTTCACGCGCTTTTGAGCCAAAAGCAGCAGGTTCACGACCTCTTTACGTTACCCGAGGCGATTGTGACGGCGATGACGGTTTCTATCGACAAGCCGCAAGCGATGGCAAAACAGGCACAAGCTTACCTTAGCCAAGGCGCAAAACTGCTTAAGGTAAAACTGGATGGTGAAAACGTGATTGAGCGCGTTGCAGCAGTACGCGATGCCGCGCCGCACGCACAAATTGTCTTAGATGCGAATGAAGCGTGGCAAAACCTCGACCTCGCGACGGTATTTGCTCAACTCGAACCGTTTAATATCACCATGATCGAGCAACCGTTGCCACAAGACTGCGACGACGTACTCGCCAGCATTCCGCACCCCATTCCACTTTGCGCCGATGAAAGTTGTCACACCAGAGAGCAATTGCATCAGTTGGTTGGCAAATATGAAATGGTGAACATTAAGCTAGATAAAACTGGCGGGCTCACTGAAGCACTATTATTATCCGACGACGCCCAAAAACTCGGTTTTAGCCTCATGTCCGGTTGTATGTTGGGGACGTCGCTTGCGATGCGTGCTGCCTTACCCATTGCTGCTCAGGCAAGCGTTGTCGATCTTGATGGCCCGGTGCTGCTCGGACAAGATGTAACGCCAAGCTTGGTTTATTGCGACGGCGAAATCGTTCTTTCCAAATAGCCTAAACAATCCAGAGGTTTTGCTCCAAAAGTCAGAACCTCTGAGTTTATGATCTCGATTAAAAAACAATCAGCCCCATCATGAAATAAGTCACATAAATTATATGGTTATTGATGCATGCTAAGATTCCAGTAGTCCAAGAAGGTGGTCTTATGCATCGAGTCATCCGGAAAATGACGTGGAAAACGAATAGGCGGTAATCCCGCCCTACTCCAATGCAGTGCGTGGGTTTCTATAACAACCCACTTCCTAGCAATTCGTAGGTTTTTCACGCCATCTTGCAAGGAGGCTTTATGCCTATCAATAAAATACGCAATATCGCTTTTGTCGGTCAAACCGGGACCGGTAAAACCACACTGATAGAAAAACTGCTCTTCACCTGCGATGCCACCCACCATTTAGGCAGCGTAGAAAAAGGCGATACTGTTACCGACTTCGACCCTCAATCCATCCAATATCAACACAGTATTGAAGCAACGCCAGTCGCACTGCGCTGGAATAAACACCGGCTCAATATCATCGACACTCCGGGACAAAACGAGTTACTTGGCCGTACTATCAGCGTTTTTCCTGCCGTTGAAACATCCGCCCTTGTCATCGACCCTCAAACACCACTTAACCAAACTTCCGATCGCTTATTCACCTTTGCAAAAGAGCAGCAAAAATGTCAGATGATCATCATCAATAAGCTCGATAACCACGGTAGTCAGTTAGAAAGATTGATGGAGAACATCGTTGAGCATTTTGGTGACCACTGCTTGCCGATCAACTTACCTTCGGCTGACGGGGAATCTGTAGTTGACTGCTATTTCGAACCAGAATTGGGACGAGAAACCTTACTTGCAACGGTAGATGAAGCTCATGAGACCTTAATTGACCAAGTCATCGAAGTCGATGAAGAACTGATGGAACTGTATCTGGAACAAGGCTCCGAACTCACCGCAGAGCAACTGCATGATCCGTTTGAAGAAGCACTGAGAACTGGACATGTGATTCCGGTCTGTTTTGTCTCAGCACAAACCGGCGCGGGCGTCGAGTTGCTGCTGCGCACCTTGGCGGAGATCATGCCCATGCCAAACGAGGGTAACCCTCCTCTACTGGAAAAGAACGGCAAAAAAATCAAAGTAAATTGCGAAACCTTAGAGCACACCGTCGCACACGTGTACAAAGTCAGCGTCGACCCATATATGGGAAAACTTGCCTACTTACGTGTGTATCAGGGTGAAATCAATGCGGGCAGCCAGCTTTATATTGGCGAAAGCAACAAGGCATTTAAAGTTGGGCACTTATATCAACTGCAGGGCAAAGATAGAACCGAGATCCCTCGCGCGCTTGCAGGCGACTTCTGCGTTTTAGCCAAAGTGGATGATCTCGAATTCGATTCAATCGTTCATGACTCTCACGAAGAAGATGGTGTTCAACTCAAAACGTTGGACCTTCCTGACTCCATGTATTCTTTGTGCTTGAAGCCTCTTAAGCGTGGAGATGAGCAAAAATTAGGAGATGTGCTGAATAAAATTGCCAGTGAAGATCCTTCGCTGCGCATCGAACATCGCGCTCGCACCAACGAAACCATCATCAGCGGCCAAGGGGAGTTTCACCTCAAAGTCGCATTAGAAAAGATGGCGAACGTGTACAAACTGGACGTCGAAACCTGCCAACCAAGCGTCGAATACTTTGAAACCATCACCAAACCTGCCGAAGGGCATTATCGACACAAAAAACAAAGTGGCGGTGCAGGCCAGTTTGGTGAAGTGCAATTGAAGGTTCGTCCACTCGAACGTGGTGTCGGATTTAAGTTCATCAACAAAGTGGTGGGTGGCGCCATCCCAACCGCGCTCATTCCTGCTGTAGAAAAAGGTATTTTGCAAGCGTTAGAGGAAGGCGCGATTTCTGGCAACCCAATTAAGGATGTGGAAGTCACCGTTTATGACGGTAAATATCACTCCGTCGATTCGAAAGAAATTGCGTTTGTCATCGCAGGTAAGAAAGCCTTTTTAGATGCGATTAACAACGCCGATCCTATTGTGCTGGAGCCAATTGTCCAAATGGAGTTACACGTCCCAACCACAAACGTCGGTGACGTGTCTGGGGATTTGTCAGGTAATCGAGGATTAATAGAAGGCACCGAACCGATTGATAGCCAATTCACGTTGTTGAAAGCCAAATCGCCAGTAAACGAGTTGCAAGATTACGCTCGTCGATTACGAGCTATCACGGGTGGTGAAGGCAGTTTTAGTATGACTTTAAGCCATTACGAGCCCGCGCCACCAGCAGTGCAAAAACAGGTCTGCCAAGGCAGTACACAACAAGGTTAATTCCCTAAGATTCAAATCAATCACATAAACAAAAAAGCGCCCTCATTTTGAAGGCGCTTTTAGGTAAAAGAAAAATTATTTATCGAGAGACAAACCTATCTGACTGATTTTGCTTTCAAACTCTTCGATGCTGTTCGCTTTGTAAGTCGGAGCACCGTTAAAGTAGCGCGGTTTCTCTGGCAGCATCGCATTTTTCAGCTCTTGTTCTTGATCGATATTGTCATGGTAAACCGTTACACGATTTGGAATATCCTGCTTCATTACAGCCATTTTGGTTCTCCTTTATTAAGACGAATAGTAAGCGTAGAACGAATTTATCGGAGTACAGGCGAGACTGTGTAAAATTTAGACACTCACAGCAAAATCATATTTAAACAGTTGCATTTAATATTTTTGAGGCACTTTGTCGTGGCTATTGGCAAACGTGAGTGCAGCGATTAAGGTGAGCTCTCTCTACATGAAGACAGGAAGTCCGGTGTCGCAACAAGAATTCAACCAAATGGGCAGTGCCAAAGTTTTTCTCATCGAAAAAGATGGCGTCCAAGTAATAGAAAAACGTAACCCTACTCAAATAGAAGTGGCGTTTTATCAACGCTATGCCGAACAGTTTAACGCGCTTGGAATACACGTACCGCGCTTGATTCAATTCGACGACCAGAAAAACGTTCTGCACATTGAATACGTTCCCCACGCAGTCGAGCAAGCATTCTTACTTGAAGATGATCGAGTCATTGAACAACTCGTCAAACTGCACCAACTTCCACCAACATCAGATGGTGTTTATCACCGCCACCAGTGGACACCACAAGCGACTCAACAAGCACTCGCTACACTTGAACTGGGCTCAGAGACAGAGCAGTTCTTCCACAACCTCCAACAACGATCGGCGCATCTTTTCGATGGACAGAACTTGATCTCCGGAGACTCGAATGCTGGAAACTGGGGACAGCGCGAAAATGGCGAGCTGGTGCTGTTCGACTGGGAGCGCTTTTCTACAGGGCATGTCGCGATAGATTTAGCGCCGCTCATCGAGGGCATGGGCACATTTGATGATTACTTGAACGTAGCAGACAAATATATAAAGTGCGCAGAGAGAGGTGAAACAACAGAATTGGCGCGCGATATCGGACTAGCAAAAGCGTGGATCGTTGTCGAGGTAGTCAACATACTGGTCTCCAGAGAGAATCCGCAGACCAGCAAATATTTGGACTGGTTTCGGCAAACCTTGCCGCAATGGGCCAAAAGCCTTAGTGCTCAGGTGATGAGTTAGGCTCTGAGATTTGATATAAACGCCTTTCAGGTTCTGCGCATGAGGTTTCGCAGTTGCATACTTTATCAACACCGACGTTGTTTAAACCGCCGCAACTTCCTTGAATACGCTTGTTATGAAAAATGACGCCAAGTGACATCAACAAAATGATTGCGAGAAAACCAAGAAAGGTAAATAACCAAACCATATTAACCTGCCTTATTAGCCATCGACTCTAGCTTAAGTATAGCAGGGCTAGATGTTGCTTTGAGTAGCGCTTTAGGTCTTGCCAACAAGGAGGTTTTTGATTTTTGGCCACCACAACCACAGGAGCCGCAGCCGCCTTTTTGTTTGTGAACACTTTTCTTATGATTGTTTGATGGGCGTCCTTGAGAGGGCTCAATCAAAGGCTCTCTTGGAACCGCAAGCACATCTTCCAATGAACTACGAGTAGACAGCCTAAATACTGGCGTGCCACTGCTAAGTAGCTTTGCCAATACACGTTCACCAATATTTCGCACAAGAACAGCATCCACATTGTACCCTTGTAGAGACTGAATCAACTGAGACTTCGCATTACAACCCGCTTGTGGCATAGAAGCAATGTTCGCTAAGTTTTTTAGCATACCGTCAGTATCAGAATAAATAGCGATGTATGGTGCTTTTACAAAGTGGTTTGCCACCCGCTCACCATCATTAGGAATAGCATAAATCATAAGTTTGACTCCTCATTCGGAAAAACTAATGCATGACCTTCAACTAAACTTTTTGCGACTTTCAATCTTGCACTTTTTACTGTGTTACCAAAAGTTTGTCTAGAAACGCCCATCTGCTCCGCAGCTTGCTGCTGGCTAAGCCCCTCTAAGTCGGCTAAACGTAGCGCTTCTAACTCTTCTGGTAATATGGCGACTTGCTCCAACTGATTAAATGGAATGCCATTGGGCTTAAAGCAGTGGTGAGCCGCACGTCCGCATATTCGTCTTTCTATCTTTGGTCTTGCCATCATTGTCCCTCAAAAACACAGAGTCAAATTACGCCTTAAACTGGCATATGCCAATAACATTTTTAGCATATGCCAATAAACTAAGTTTGCAAAAATCAACACGACAAATACGTAATACATCAGCATTAATTAGACATCTAATAATTTAGAAATTTCGATGACAAACGAGCAAAAAGATCAATTCTAATTAACCGGATAATAAAAACGTTAGTTTGCGCAGATTTTTCATACAAATACACGCTAATGTGTTCATTTTATTGAAGAAGAAAAACTATAATCCAAGCAAATCATTAGTTTGAACACTAATGATTGTTTTATTTTAAAGGATGTATACCTAAGGAACGAAAAAGAGAAGTTTGACGATATTCGCCTGAGCTTAAAGAGTAATACGTTCGATAAAGAACCTGTCGAACGACCATTACTTGGCCTAGGTGCCCTACTCTTCTTGCCAAATTAAGTTTCTTGAAAGCGCTTAGGTATATCAGAAAAAGGAAGTACATATGTCTGACTCAAATTGGCTCAGCGAATTCCCGGAAATGGATGCCTCTGATCTCAGGGCGATTCGCAAAACACTCGACGGCGCCTACAGAGATTTCTCTCGCGAGTATGGTGAACTCATTGAGTCTCTGTTTGATCCGCTCCTGGCGTTTCTTGTCTGGTTTGAAAAACTTCTGATTTCTACACCTTGGTTCATTATTTTAGGTGTCTGCACCACTCTCGTTTATGCCGCTAGCCGCTCTTGGAAACTGGCCGCTGCATGTTTTGGTTCGCTGATTCTGATTGGCTATTTTGGAATGTGGGAAGATACTATGCGCACGCTCAGTATCATCACTGTATGTACTATGCTTGCCATCGCACTTGGTATCCCTATCGGCATCGCTATGGCGCGCTCTAATCGCATTCAGTCGGTGGTAACACCATTACTCGACGTCATGCAAACCATGCCGGCATTTGTGTATCTCATTCCAGTTGTGATGTTATTGGGCATCGGGAAAATTCCTGGCCTTATCGCAGTAGTGATCTACGCGATTCCACCGGTTATTCGTTTAACCAATTTGGGCATTCGTCTAGTTGATAAAGAAGTATTGGAAGCCGCAACCGCATTTGGTGCCAGCACTCGGCAACGGCTTTTTGGGGTTCAGCTTCCGCTTGCAATGCCAACCATCATGGCGGGAATTAACCAAACGATCATGATGGCACTGTCAATGGTGGTCATCGCATCAATGATTGGGGTAAAAGGTTTAGGTCAGCCTGTTCTAAAGTCTATTACCAATCAATATTTCACTCTTGGTCTTCTCAATGGTTTAGCAATTGTCGCCCTAGCAATCCTTTTTGATCGTGCTTCACAAGCGTATGCGAAACGCACTCAAGCTCATTTAGGAGACTCAAAACATGACTAGTCCACTTATCGAAATCAGCGGTCTGTATAAAATCTTCGGCCCCAAGCCCAATAGCGTGATTGAGCGCGTTAAGTTGGGACATAGTAAAGAGCAGGTTTTAACGGAAACGGGCCACACGGTCGGACTAAAAGACATCAACCTGCAAATTCAAAAGGGTGAAATTTTTGTCATTATGGGATTATCCGGTTCTGGAAAATCCACCATGATTCGCCACTTCAACCGATTAATCGATCCAACCATGGGGCAGATTTTGGTAGAAGGGGTGGATGTCATGCAACTTTCGAACAAAGAGCTTGAACAGTTTCGCCGTCACAAGATGTCTATGGTGTTCCAGCGCTTTGGTTTGCTGCCTCATCGCACTGTTATCGACAACATCGCATATGGTTTGGAAGTTCAGGGAATGAATAAAGAGGCGCGCTTAGAAAAAGCAAATGAATGGTTAGAAACCGTTGGACTGACGGGTTATAAGCACCAGTATCCTGCTCAACTATCGGGTGGACAGCAACAGCGTGTGGGCCTTGCACGGGCACTGGCTACCGACGCCGAAATACTGTTGATGGACGAGGCTTTTTCAGCATTGGACCCTCTGATTCGGAGCGAAATGCAAGATCAGCTGGTAGAGCTGCAACAGAAGCTGCACAAAACCATTATTTTCATTACTCATGATTTAGATGAAGCGCTTCGACTTGGCGATCGCATCGCGATTCTTAAAGACGGTGAACTTGTCCAACAAGGTTCACCAGACGAAATTTTACTGCATCCTGCCAATGAGTACGTTGAAGCCTTTGTAAAAGACGTCAATAGAGCGCGAGCACTGACAGTCGAAACGCTGATGCAGCCACCTTCGTACTGTGTTCGCGCTGAAACCATTGAAGATGCACTAAGTGAAATGAAACGTGTTAAACGTGATTATGCCTACCATGAGACCAATGCAGGCTATCAAGGCGTGATAACACAGCAAGGATTGCTAAACGCAGCGAAGTTAACTCATATATCAGATTGGCGTGATGATATCTATGAAGAGGTGCCTATCATCTCTCCACATTTAGCCATTGAGCAAGTGCTGACTGAAGTCATGTCGTGTGAACATTCACTGCCCGTCATCGATGAGCACGGCCATTTGAAAGGCGAATTAAATCGTCAGGTTATTGCGGAGCTGTTTTCTGATCAACGAAGCACAAAACGAGGCACTTCACGCTCAAGCTTCAATAACGTTTCTTAGATGATGTTGATAATACAGCTCACAACAATGTGGGCTGTTATCAATTAACTCACTCCCACTCCCACTCCCCTTTTTAGATATTTATCTGTGGGCTCAAGCTTGATACCCAAAGCAACATTTACATTGTTCTGATTTTCCTGACAATTTCATGCTCATATCCGGTTTTATTGACATAATTAGATCATTCTATTGCTTTTTGATGACGCAAATCCTCGATAAATGTCTACTATTACTCTCATACAAAATCTTGATTTAAAGAGGGATAAAATGAAAAAGACAATGTTGGCACTAACAGGCGCGGTAATCATTCTTGCAGGCTGTCAAGATGAGAAACCTGCCGAAACAAGCGCAGTTGAAGTACCTCAGGCAACGGAAACTGAAGTCACCACCAGTGCAGACGTTACGACTGAGACAATTGACACGTTACCAGTAGAAGAAGAACAGGTAATTACTGAAGAGACATTTGTAGACTCTGAACACAACGCACAAAGTGCTCTGGACTGGAACGGCACCTACAAAGGAACACTACCTTGCGCGGATTGTGCTGGTATCGATATGACCATCACACTAAATCAAGATGGCACTTACGTACTTGAAGAAAGCTACCAAGACAAAGAAGACGGTCAATCAAAATCTGAAGGTCAATTCACTTGGGACGCAAATGGCAGCATCGTAACGTTGACAAATGAAGATGCACCAAACCAATACTTTGTTGGTGAAAACGTACTTATGAAGCTAGACATGAATGGCGAAAAAGTAACGGGTGACCTAGCACCACTATACAACTTAACGAAACAGTAAGAAGTTAGTATCAATACCTGATAAATACCCCAAATCCGAGCCACCCCAGCTCGGATTTTTTCGCTGTTTTAACGAAAGCTATTCCAGCAACCTTTCTATTCTGAAGCAACATTCTGCTTCTTACCCTGATTGTTCATTACATTTCCATACGCTTTGCCGATAGATGCTTACAACGTCATTTTGTACAGCGTTCAAAACAAAACAGAACAACTCGGAAAAATGATGAAAAAAACATTAATTGCACTACTTACTCTGACAGCTGCTGGCTCAGCTTTCGCTGGCGATACTTACATTCGTAACGGTAACATCTACAACAACGAAGGCGGTTGGAACGTAGAAGCTGGTGTGGCTCAAGGCAGCGATCTTTTCAAAGATCAAAAGCATAATACAGCACCAATTCTCAACGGTGGTTACCATGGTGACGACTTTAATGCCGACCTAAGTGGCATTAACTACCGCTTCTTCGGTAACACCAATGAGTTAATCAACATGAGTGCCTACCTTGTAGGTAGTGGTGTAATGCGCGACGGTGATACAGCGAAAAGCCTGAAAGGCACAGATAAACGCCGTTTCGCCGTCGATCTAGGTTTAAACGCAGACTTTACACTGGATCAAAACAACGTCATTTCTACGTACCTTCAGCACGATATCAGTGGTGCTTACAAAGGTTACTTAGCGGGCGCGACTTACTTCCACATCATGAAATTCGGTAGTGTTGATTTTGTTCCTTTTGCTAACCTAACTTATCAAAGTGAAGACTACGTAGATTACTACTTTGGTGTAAAACAACGCGAAGCAAACGCAAACCGCAAAGCATACAAAGGTGATTCAACGGTAAGCTATGGTGTGGGCTACAAACTTGTTATGCCAATCAACGACAACTGGCAAGTAAGCCAAATGACACAATACACGCGCCTAGGCAGCGGTATCAGCGACTCTTCTATCGTTGATAGCGCAAACCAATGGGTTGTTGGCGCAAGTGTGTCGTACAACTTCTAATCCGATACGCCCTTATAAAGCCATCATTTCGATGGCTTTATGCGTTGGACATTTGCATAATCTTGAACACCGACTCTAGTGTGAATGAGCAATCCATAACCTATGTAAATCGCTATAGCCTGTATTCTTCACCTGCACACCTCGCACTTGCTGTGTTTTTGTCACTTCTTCGTAGCCAACAAACAAAGGCAAATATAGGTACTGATCGCGCAGCGCTTTCTCTAGGTTTAATAAAGACTGTAGCGAGTGATCATCTGCCATCGCCCTGCGAACCTTTTCTCTATGGCTTAACATCTGGCTTTGATCAAAACTAAAACGCAGTCCAGTTGCTATCGACAGCCATTCGAAGATGCCATATTCAAATGGTGCTTCCATGACTTCCTCAATGAAGAGCAAATCTGCTTGGTGAGACACTACCTCAGGAAAACTAATGTCATCAATAACAATGATCTCTAACTCTAATCCCGTTGCACGAATCACACTGTGCAACCATTCGGAATGACGAATTAAACTCGGAATCGTCCAGACAGGTTCAGCTAATACCACTTTACCTTTCAGTTTAGGTATCACAACACCATCTGTTATTGATAAATCTTGCTCGTGAGTCTCTAACTGAATGCTGTCAACGGCACTTGGCGCATCATAAATTCGCTTTTGCACATGGATGTAATCAGCGAGTTGATACCAAGTTTCTTTTGTGAGTTGGGATTCCGCGCGTTCGCGGTAGGTCACATATGAAAATGCGCTAATTTTTTCCACTTCAACGTGATCGGAGCTTTGGTTAAAGCTCAACATATTTAAGGTTTTAACATCACCATGAGACAGCGTTATTTGATCTAACAATGCGCGTGCTGAAAAATACTCTTTGTGCGCTTCAAGAGTCATACTCTCCTGGTTCCAGCCGCTGATTTTAAATGGCCCAGTCCCTATGTGGTAGGAATAACTAGAACCGAAAGAGACGACATCTCGACACAGAATAGACGCATGAGGAGTTGCTAGCATGTATGGAAACAACTTGTTCGGATGCTTCAATATGATTTTTAAGCAGTTAGATGTTTCTGCAACCACGCTATCAATGCATTGCCAGAGCTCGTGAACTGGTCCTTTTATCTCCCTAAGTCTTTCTATACTCCAAACCACATCCTGTATGTTAAGGGGTTCGCCATCATGGCGATATATGCCTGGCCGCAACCATAACGTCATTACCTTGCCTTCCATTTTCCATTCGTGTGCTAACGATGGCTCGATACCACCATTGGAATTTTGGGTCAGCAATACGTCATAAACGCTTTTCGCGACGTGTAATTCAGTGTGACGGTAAGTATTCGCAGGGTCGATTTTGGATACCCAAGGGTAAGAAGAAATCAAAATAGCGTTATTTGATTCATTCAATCGATTCACTTTTTCAGATGCGATAGTTAGTGCTCTAACCGCGGTTTGACCGAACCAATCAATAAGTTTCGTTATTGAGTTCATTCTTCCTCTGCCAAGCTCCTCAACCAAAAACTCGGTCATCGCTTGTTGGAGGGAAATATTAATACTGAGACGGCTAGCGTTACTTCGGCCAATCGCAGGTTGCCAATCGACCCAATCGTAAGTGGCAAGCTTTTTCATCACAATAGAAACATTGCGCCTCGACGTGCAAATCACCGCTTCTAGCTCAGAAAGCGTAACAAGGTGATACTGGTGAGGTTCAAAGTGCTTTAACAGTAGATCCAGATACCTAAGATTGACATCGTTCACAAAGATTCCTAAGAGTTATTCCAAAGCAAAAAAATAGCACAGGACGCTTAGCAACTAAACTTCCTGTGCTATATCTAAACAAATTCAAAGCTTGGACTCAGCTCGACCAACAGAAGTCAAAAACGTTTACTAAGCCAAGAGGTAACTTGAATAAGTATTCTTAGAAACGGTAGCTCATACCTACAGAGAACACATTGATGTCTGCATCAACCGTTACTTTTTCATTGCCAAATTTCGCAATGTCTAGCTCAGGCATCATGTATTCCCATTCAACTTGTAGAGCAAAGTTTTCAGTAATAGCGAACTCTGCGCCTAAACCGTACATGCCTGTTACAGTGCTGTCAGAAATGGTGGTATGGCCTGCGCTACCGTCAATCACAGAGTTGCTAATTTTGAATTCAGCATTGAAGTAAGAAAGACCAGCTTTAGCAAAAAGGTTGAAACGATCGCCAATCGGTAGAGTCGCTTTTGGCTGAATCGATAGATACTTCATGTCACCAACAGTAACAACTTTGCCGTCTAAAGCATCGTAGCCACCAATGGCTGCTTCTAGAGAAATGTATTCGTTGAATTTGTAACCACCGAATACTTTGCCTGAAAGGCTTGAGTCATCTTCAAGTTTAAGTTTAGTGCTAGCGTTAGTACCACCACCATTGATAGAGCCATTAACATCACCAAACGATGCTTGACCTACAGATGCACCAACGTAAGGAGCTGCGTTTGCAACAGAACATGTTGCTAGAAGGGCTGTCATTAGCCATGTTTTTTTAAACATTGTATTTCACTGCCTGTTAATTATTGAGGTTGTGTTTTGCCCATCCTTAAGCATGCCATGCTGTCCATTTCACTTGGTTTCAAAACCAAGTGGATGTTAATGAATAAAAACTCAATAAAACATGAAATATTTAGACACAACTTTGCCACTTTCTTTCTTAATTTTGACAATTTAGTCATTTCACAAGCATTGCTGCTTCAACCAGTTAGTGAGCTTGATGATTTCCGCTTGCTTGGCTCGACTCTTTTTATGAATAAAATAAAAGCTGTCTCCGGTTTCCAATCCATGAGAAGGGATGTACACCAAATCGTGCGCTTTATCTCTTTCATTGAGCATAAAATCATTCGCAAATGCGATGCCTTGGTCATAACGCGCCGCCTCTATTGCCAACAACATATGACTAAAATGTTGAACATCGACATCTTTCGGCAAGGTGTAACCGCCCGCTCTGCACCACTCAGCCCAGTCTTTTCCTCTCTCACGATAAATTGAGTCTGTCGACAAAATAGGGTATCGCCAAAGCGCTTCTGGAATCGGTTGATCTTGCAACTCTTTCCAAATTTTATGGCTGCAGACCGGATACAGCGTCTCCGCGTATAACTTTACCGACATGTAGTTTCGCTTTGGCTTTTCTACCGTGATGAAACAATCGCCAACGCTGTCTGTCTGTTCAGGATCACCAACGACCATATTGAGTGTCAGATCGATTTCTGGATGTAAGCGCTTAAAATCAGACAAACGCGGAATAAGCCACTTTACGGCAAGCGAGCTATAAATCGCCAACCGTATGCTGCCTTTGTCCCCTTCTCGCACCTTTTGGCTGGCCATCGCAATTGAGCTAATTGCTGGGCTAATATCCTCTAAATAGCGGGTGCCCGTATCGGACAAAGAGAGCTTTCTGCCTTGACGGATAAATAATGATTCACCCAAATAATCTTCTAATAATCGTATCTGGTGGCTAACGGCACTTTGCGTCACATTGAGTTCTTCAGCAGCAAGCGAAAAGCTAGAGTTTCTGGCAACAGATTCAAAACAGTGAACCGCTCTGAGTGGTGGCAATTTCATTATCTAAAAATCTCATACTTAAACTAATAAATATCACTTCACTTCATCCTATGACATCCCCTACTCTTTGGCAAAGAAAGAGGAGAGGAAAAGTGAAAGTTACATCGGTCGGAGCAGCGATGCTGCTATTAATTGTTGGAAATCTCATTGCGGTGCTTTCGGACTCTTTAATTAAAAGTGTCGGAAATGAAGTGCCTATTTTTCAATTTGTCTTTTTCCGACAAATTTCAGCGGTGCTTTTCCTGCTGCCAGTCTACTTGCTAACAAAAAATGCGCCTTTTCTTGAAGGGTTTAAGTGGCATGCTGTTCGCGCTCACGTATGGTTACTTGGTGCAATATTCATGGTTTTGGCGATCTCATCTTTACCGCTCGCAACTGCGAACGCGATCTTTTACGCCGCGCCATTGATCATGTTGCCGCTTGCAGCAATCTTTTTTGGAGAACAGTTGTCTAAGCAATCGGTCGCCGCAGCGATAATGGGCTTTGCCGGTGTATTGGTCATCATTCGTCCAGACCAAATCGATTGGGCAGCGATTTCAGCTTTAGTTGTTGCAATTACTTTAGCAATCAATAACTTGCTCATTCGAAAACTGCCAAAAAATCAGTCTGTGATGCAAACGTTATTGATGACAAACTTGGCAGGTATTCCAGTAGCCTTCTTGCTTGTTCTGATCGAAGCAGAACCTTGGGACTGGAGTGCTTTCCCTGTTGCTGCTGGCTCAAGTTTGTTCATCATGATTTATGCAGCAACATGTGTCATCGCTTACCGCTCGATCGATAGCAACAAAATTGCTAGCGCTGAATACAGTGGCTTAATTGGTGCCGTGTTTGTGGGATTGATTTGGTTTGGAGAAGTGCCAGATATATTTATGGCAATAGGAATCATTATGATTGTTGTGCCTCTGGTTTGGCTTTCTAAACGAGAGCGTCGCAAGAAAAAGTTGCAAGAGCAACAAGAAGCGCACGTTACTTAAAGTTGTGCTCTAGCCCAAAGACTAAAAAACCGAGCCGTAAGTGCTCGGTTTTTTATGTGGCTCTAATCGTTTTTTACGTAAGCGACTACGTGAGATAAAAACTGCCTTGCAAAGCGATCATTAAACCGGATGCGATATTCATGCTCGGCTTCCGACACTAGACGCCAGCCTTCAGCAAAGTATTCTTTGATATCATCAACCGCCTCTTCTTTATTTTTGATGTGTTTCGCGTTCCACTGATAAGTGCAAGAGACAACGATCAGCCCACCCACCTTGGTGGTTTTTTTTAGAGCATTGATCACGCTAAGTGGCGACTCACATTGATCAATCACATTTAAACATACGACTAAATCAAAGCGAGATTGGAGAGTATCAAGCTCAAAAGGCTGGTTAATTAGCGTCAAATCAACATGAGCACATTTCTGTTCGATATCTCTATTCTCTACCTCTAAAGTGTTTAAGGTGTTCACATCGTGAAGGTAAGTAAGCTCGACGCGTTGTTCTTCTATTAATAGTTGCTTCAAGCCATCCATTAACCTATTTGAAGGCTCCACAAGCGTCGCTTCTCTAAGGTTAGGTAAGCGTTGCACTAACTCATAATAATTTCTTCCCAGCGCCGCCCCAACCTCAAGTAGGGAATACGGCTGAACGCTGCTTTCGATTACCGCCTGCGCAATAAAATCAGCAACTTGGGAGCAGTGAGGTGATGACAAAAAAGAAAGTGGGACTTGTTTTGAGCGACTGGTTATCATCTCAATCTGTTGAGCCTCAATGAACTTGTCGAACCATTGCGCTTCGAAATAACCAGCCAAACCGTGCTCGGTCAGGTAAAAATCTTCCATGTTTTTTCCGTTCGTACTTTAAGAAAAGTGATTGTATCGAACGCGGAAATTAACGGGTATTTCTGGCCGCACATTCCAATGGGAAAACAGATGAAAACGCCGCTTATGTGAAAAAGCCCTTTCATCTCAAAGATAAAAGGGCTTGTTAATCGCTTCGGTTAAGTCGCTAACTATTGTGGTAGAACAACGTTACCATCTTGAATTGGGAACGTTTTTGTCGCTGGCTTGCTCGCCAAACGAACCGTCGTTGGTGCACCTGAAACTTCGTAAGTGACGTCGTAACCCACTACTTTATCAGATGTCGTATATTCTGTATGACACTGTTTTTTCGTCGTTGTTACTACATCACCTTTTTGCACATTTTCCTGGATCTTACGACCTGTCAGTGCACCAGCAATCGTACCAGCTGCAGTTGCAATCACTTTACCTGAGCCACCACCGATTTGGTTGCCCAGCGCTGCTCCAGCTGCTGCGCCACCAACCGTACCAATAATTTTATTGTCATCCGCAGGGGCAACTTGCTCGGTTACTACCACGTCTTTACATACTTGGTGCGGCTTTTTCACCGTTTCAGTCACCGCTTCAACCAAAGTAATGTTTGCTTGAGTTGGAGCTGGTGGCGTTTTGTCTTTACAGCCTGCTAGTACAGCAACAACTGCCGTTGCAATTGCGATAGATTTCATATTCATGATTTACATCCCAGTATGGTTTGCTTTGATGAGCGTTATGGTAAATCGCAAAAGGGAAATCACATCAGACGAAAACAAACCCTCTGTCATTAACAAGTAAAGAAACACTGTTTTATAAAAGATACGTCAAGAAACACTCAGCAACGTGTCAACAGAGCTAAAACTGTATCACTACTGATTATGATTGGGCTGAACTAGTCTATGAGATTTATTTTTAAGCCAAGCTCAAAAATAGTTCGTCATCCGTTAAATACTTATGACGGTGGCTTAGATTACGCACGTGCATAAACATAAAATCAGGGAAACCAGGCGCTATAATGTTATTTGGTTCCCAGCATACACCGCCAACAAACACATATCGCCCCTGCTTGTCATCTTCGTGAAGGGGGTTATTAAGAGGAGAAGAAAACTCTGCTCGGCAACCTTCAACCACACAAACAATTTGTCCTTTAAAAAGGCCAATCACGCGCTTTACAAGATTTGCCTTGATACCACACTTCCATGCTTGGCGAGTAGCCATCTCATAGCCATATTTTCGGATCGCTTTCTTTTGCAAATGTACTACTAGGTTCATTTTGACTCCTGATTCAAGCAACTACGTGAAGCCCAAAGCCATAAAAGCAGATAGACGTCTATACCCGAGTGAGCTCATGGTACGTGGGAATAAACTACGTGATTAGACTGAGTTTAGTGTCGGATGAGATACACCGTCCACGATGCTGTAACGTATCGATTTACATCAATCAAAGGCAGATAACACATCAACTTTTGAGTGCTTTCCTGCGCTGTATCTGGTTACTTCTGTATATTACTATAACGAAATCACCCTCCACGTTTACCTATATAAATTTGTCGTAACGATAGAGGGTGCTTATCAAGGAGAGAGGATAACGCCTACACGTCGATGAGATAATTTTGACCTTCAGTTTCTAAACGATCAATCATTTTACGACACTCATTTAAATCAAGAGGTTGTTCAAAGCGGCGCTTGAGATTCATCAAAAAGAAGATATCTTCACACATGGCTTTCTCAGGTTCGTCACTGATTTTGGCGACCGGTGAACCATTGCACGTGACCATTTTTATCACGATAGAAAGTGGCTGGTAGGCGTCACCATCTTTATTGACATAATCACCCATATCATTGGCAAGAAAAGTACCGATACCAAAACTCACCTGAATACGTCCTTGGAAATACTCGCAAATATCTAACGCTTGTTCGAAGTTAAGTCCGTCGGTAAACACCAGTGTTTTTGTTAATGGGTCTATATTCAGCGACTGGTAGTGTGCAATCATTTTTTCACCCCAGCTATAAGGGCAACCACTATCGTGACGTACACCGAAGTACGCGTTACTTAGTTCTTCATCAAAGTCTTTAAGAAAAGCATCGATACCAATCGTATCGGTTAACGCAATACCTAGTGCACCATTAAACATTTTTTGCCAACGTTGCAACGCCACTTTTTGCGAATCTCGCACATTCACCAGAGCTTGGTGTCCCATAAACCATTCATGAGCAACCGTGCCGATAGGCGTCAAGTTTAGCTCTTTTGCTAAGTGATAGTTGCTTGTTCCTGTCAAACATTCCGGCACTTCCTGGCACAAATATTCCAGCATAGTGCGCTGAGCTTGAAAGGAAAAACGTCGACGCGTCGACATGTCAGAAAATTTAAAGTTAGTAATGTTACGACGTTTTAGTTCCGACTTTAGGTGTCGAACTTTCTCTTCTAAAACAGTGGTAAATTGCGCAACAGGGATATCTGACCAACGCTGACGGCTACGAACTTCAGACACGATGCTCATGATGATCGTTTCGTACAAGATGGTGTCTCGCCACAAACCGTTAATGGTAATTCTTAACTGGCTTGAGCCATCAGCCATGGCTTTGTTATGGAAAGAGACATCGCTTTGTGGGTTGAAACGGAAATGGCGCAGTGCATCAACAAAGTCAGGATTCAGGTAAGGCGCGACACGCTTAATATATTCAATTTCTTCTTGCGTAAATTGAATATCTTGCAGTTTAAGGACTTCGGCTTTTACCTCGGGCAAAAGCTCAGAGAGGTCTTCCTCACTGCGCACGATAAACTTATATGACACCATCGCATCAGGGTAAAGCGCTGTTACAGCGCTCATCATATTGACTTTGTAGACATCGAAATCCAAAGCACTTTGAATGATGCGGGAAGAAAATAGTTTGGTGGTCATTAGGTGCCCTTCTACATGCCCTTCCTGGGTATATAACTTTTTGTTACTAACTAATTTGCGTAAACAATAAACACCCATCTATAGTTTGTCAACTTTTGTTACTAACCACTCATTTTTATAAGGTTTTTTTGTCTAGAATTCGAGCAAGCATTGTGAATAAGTCAGAGTCATCCGTAAATTTATGCTCAAACCGTATTACGAACACTACCAAAAACGTTTCTAACAACTCGTTACTTACCCATTGATTGACCACTTGTTATGCGCTAGATTACTTACAAATCAATATTAGGACCCAACCATGATCGTATCTGTCGACATTATTCCATTCAAGCTATCTGGCTGTGCCGATAAGGGATTGGAAGTGTTGTTGATTAAACGTTCAAATCCAAATCGGCCATACCATGGAGTCTGGGCACTACCGGGCGGATTTGTCTTTGATAAAGACTTAACCAGTGAAGGCGGACGCCCGGCCGATGAAAACTTTGAAGCGGCGCGTCGCCGAATTTGCCGTGAGAAAATCCATACCTACCCTCGCCATTTTAGCGAAGCGTTTATCGACGGTGATCCAAAGCGCGATCCAGAAGACTGGAGCTTAAACATTACGCACTACGCCTTAGTTGATCGTAACAATGTAGAGCAAATAAATAATGCAGGTGTACCGGAATGCCAACTTAAATGGTTTTCGCTACAGGCTATTCTCAATGGAGAAGAAACCCTCGCATTTGATCATCAAAAAACCATTGAAAAAGCGTGGCAAAAGCTTCGTGCATCCATTGAATACACATCGGTTCTTTTGTTTGCATTAGACAAAGAGTTTTTGGTTGCGGACATCATTTCTGCTTATCAAGAGTTTGGTATTGATATCAGCCGAATGACGATTAAGCGCCGCTTGATAGATTCAGGCGTACTAAAACCCACTAATAAAGTCGCTTCAACCAACAAAGGCAAAGGTGGAAAACCCGCAATGGTATATACGCTGACTAGCGACGAAGTAACCTTTTTTCAAAACTGTTTGCGTGGATAAACGCAGACAATCAGACAGACAAGGAGTCTGCCATGACTGTTCGAGTAAACTATCAAACTACAGCAGTGATCGACGTTGATCCAGAGAAAGGCTTTAGTGAGTTATGTCCAAATGAACTGCCCGTTGCAGGTGCGTTGGACATCGTACCGGAGCTTTTGAACAATCATGCCAAAGGCCGATTAAAACTGGTCAGTCGTGACTTACACCCACCAAAAGCAAAGTGGGATGCAGAATCGCCATCCAATATGCTTGAGCCCGTTGGTTTACCGAATGTGGATATAAAGTGGAACCGTCACTGTGTGCTTGGCACAACAGGTTCTGAGCTGCTAGATGGCTTACCACCCGTGTTGGACTATGATTTTCAAGTTAATAAAGGTATGGATCCTGACGCACACCCTTACGGTATTTTTTTCCATGATATTGCCGACACCAAAACGACAGGCGCGCATGAATTTCTAAAGTTCAACGGGATTGATACCTTAGTTATAGGTGGCCTTGCCTTAGACTTTTGCGTGAAAAAATCCGTCATGCAAGCGCTGGAACTTGGCTACAATGTGGTAGTTAATCTTGCTTCAACTCGTGCGGTGCTGCCTGATAATGTAGAGAATGTGCTGACAGAGCTCAGAGATAATGGCGCATTATTTGTCGAAAAAGCGGACGACATCATCGTAGAAAAGTTCGCCTAGAAACGATAGTAACCGAGAAGGGTTTCACCATGCATCAACATGAAAAATTGAATTACGTTGAATTTGGTTCCACTAATGTCAGTGCGACCAAACAATTTTTTGAGCGTGCTTTTGACTGGAGCTTTACCGATTATGGTCCAGAATATTCTGCATTTTCAGGACAAGGGTTGGATGGCGGATTCTTCAAATCTGAGTTTATAAACCAAACCGCAAATGGTGGCGCACTTTTAGTATTTTATAGCTCAGACATTCAGGCCACTCAGACAAAAGTAGAGCAGCATGGTGGAAAAATTATCCGCCCTATTTTCGAATTCCCCGGCGGCTGTCGATTCCACTTCACTGAACCGAGTGGAAATGAATTCGCAGTATGGTCAGAGAGCCATTAAGTGATCACAAATCAACAACAAACCATCAACGTGAGCCCAAGCTAGCCAGATCCGGAACTGGCATTACATTTCTGGTTGACCTCATCCTTGGTTTAATTCACTGTTAGCGCAACAATTAATCGATGAGGCGCTAGACCTCGACCAAGGATGTCAAATGACTGCCGTCAGTTTTTTTCGCTTACTCTGCCTCGCTGCTATTTGGGGTGGCTCGTTTCTGTTTATGCGAGTCGCCGCCAACACATTCGGGCCGGCTTACTTAATCGAATTTCGAGTTACATTTGCCGCCGTCGCTTTGTTATTGATCGCCGTATATTTGAAGAAGAAACTCACGTTAACTGCGCATACTAAACACTTCTTTATTATTGGCTTATTCAATAGCGCAGTTCCATTTTTACTCTTTGCGTACGCAGCCCAGACACTGAATGCATCAACTTTAGCAATATTGAACTCAACCGCCCCAATATGGGGAGCACTAGTTGGCTTTGTTTGGTACCGCAGCCCACTCACAGCGAAATCTGTTCTCGGTATGCTAATAGGCATAGGAGGCGTTGCAGTCTTGGTCGGCTTAGATACTTCAACCATAGGTGAAGAAGCCATGCTCCCTATTGCCGCCAGTTTGATGGCTTCTTTCAGCTATGGCATTGCTACCAACTACACTAAAAATGCGCCACAAGTACCTGCTTTTGACAATGCTCACGGCAGCATGTGGGCGGCGGTTATTTGGGTACTGCCGCTGCTACCATTCTTACCAATGCGTGCAGAACCAAGTCATTTCGAATGGAGCTCTGTTGTCACGCTCGGCGTTGTATGCACAGGGTTCGCTTATTTGCTCTATTTCCGCTTAGTTTCTGATATCGGCCCAGCGTCAGCACTGACTGTCACTTTTCTTGTTCCTGTTTTTGGTATCTTATGGGGCTACTTGGTGCTAGATGAGCCCGTCGGCTCTAACACCATCATAGGAACAATTCTAGTGCTTAGCGGCACTATGCTAGTCACCGGTTTCTCCCCAACAGCAATGCTCGCGAAGCGAAAACGAAGCGTGGCTTAATCAGCCTAATATAACTTCCACACCTCGCTTTTTGATTTGTTCAAGGTCGCTTTTCGGAGCGGCTTTGTCAGTCAGCAGCACTGATATTTCGTCAGTCTTACCAATTGATGAGGGATAAATTTGCCCAAATTTACTAGAATCCGTTAGAACAATATTGCGCCTTTTTTTCGCAATGATGGTTTCTGCGATCTCAGCACGCATCATGTCGCGGCTAGTAAAGCCAGTGTCTTGATGGAAGCCGTCAATACCCAAGAAGGCTGTGCTGAAATGAATGTTCTCAATACACAACTTAGTCAGCGGTCCGACCAAGCTCTCGCCTTGGTGCTGATACACGCCACCAAGCAAGATAATGTTGGCAGAAGTGTTACGGATGAGATGGGCGATATACGCCGATGGCGTAATGATGGTCACATCGCCGCGCTCAGCCAAAGTCCGAGCCAACAACGCATTGGCACTGCCCCCTTCAATCAGCACTGTCTCATTCGATGCGACCAAATCCGCAGCTTGGTTTGCGAGCGATTGTTTAATATCGAAACGAACTTCCAGGCGGGCATCAATGTCATCACTTTGCAACGCGGTAGCTGCGCCGTGAACGCGCTTTAGGTAGCCCTGTTGCTCCAGAAAGTTCAAATCCTGTCTGATGGTCACGCCCGACACGCCAATGATGTCAGAAAGCTCCGTGACTTGAACGCGTTTACGGTCGTTCACTAATTGCAGAATTTCATTTTGTCTTGGGTTCACAGATTCGCTCCTTATTGATGAGCTTACAGTATACTCACCTGATGTTTCATATGAAAAGAACTTGAAAGTAAAAAGGAAAAAGCACGTGGTCTGATTAGCCAAGCTGCACCTTGCGAATATCGCTCCCATCAACAGATAATAGGGCAACGAAAATGGGATGGAAGAAGAGGGGTTAGCTCCCTACATCCCAACAACGGTAAAGACTAGGATAAAAGTGATGGAAGAAATTTACTTCGCTGGCGGCTGCCTTTGGGGCGTGCAAGAATTTATGCGCCACCTTCCGGGCGTAATCAACACAGAAGCAGGGCGAGCAAATGGCACAACGGATAACACTCAATCCGAATACGATGGCTACGCAGAGTGCGTGAAAACCCAGTTCGACCCTGAGCAAGTTTCGGTTGAAACTTTAATGGGGTATTTGTTTGAGATAATCGACCCTTACAGCGTTAACAAGCAAGGTGAAGACGTAGGTAAGAAGTACCGTACTGGTGTTTATTGCCAAAACGAACAGCATCTCACCATCGCGAAAGCGTTTATCGCAGCGCGACCGGACGCCGACAAGATCGCCGTAGAAGTACTGCCACTTACAAATTATGTGCCAAGTGATGATGAGCACCAAGACAGACTCACAAACTTTCCGAATGATTACTGCCACATCCCATTAGATTTACTACATAAATACAGGGATAACTCGTAACCATTCAGTCAGCATCGCTTTAAAAGGCAAGATGCATATCAGTTTAAATCGATGCCTTCCACTAATGACAATGTCATTTCTGCCGCCGATATTTCCTTACAACCCGACGAGTTTTGTCCGCACCACAACGGTGTGAATTCATCTCGGTTTTGCTTTTCCATAAGCGCTCTTAGTTGAGCCATTTCAATGGAGGCGTATGGGAATTTCGGCGCAAACTCACTGATGTAGCCTAGCTCCGACATCGCGCGATTCACAATGCCTCTCGCTGGTCGGCCCGAGAAAACATTGGTCACAGCGGTATGTTGCGCGCGTTCACTGGCAATGGCATATCGATGTAAAGACGATGTTTTCGCCTCATCACACAACAAATAGGCGCTGCCAACTTGAACGGCACTCGCTCCTAATCTCAACGCGGCTTCCACCCCACTTCTATCAGCGATTCCGCCTGCAGCAATAACAGGCAAATTCACCCGTTTGGCGATTTGTGGTAATAACGCCATCAAACTTAATTGAGTAGTTAAATCATCCGATAAAAACATACCTCGGTGTCCACCAGCCTCCAAGCCTTGGGCGATAATACCGTCAACGCCTTTTGCTTCTAGCCAAAGTGCTTCGTCCACCGTAGTCGCTGACGAAAGGATCTTCCCTCCCCACCCTCTAATTCGAGCTAACAGATCATCGTCTGGCAAACCAAAGTGGAAACTGATCACTGGCGGTGCAAATGGTTCAATCGCATCAGCAATATCATAATTGAAAGGCATCCTTGTCGGAGCGTTTGGCTGAGCCTGAACGGTTGCATCAACCTCGGAAAAATACGGTTGCAGCGTTTTTTGCCACTCTTCGTGCTTGTTGGCGTCATACTCCGGCATTTCATGGCAAAAGAAATTGAGGTTAAACGGTCGGTTAGTTGCCTGCTTGATAAGTTGAAGTTCTTTTACGATGGCGTCTTTGTTCAGCATTCCACAAGGTAACGAGCCAAGCCCGCCAACATTACTGACGGCTATGGTCATTTGGCTGTCTTGCACACCGGCCATTGGCGCTTGAATAATCGGTAACTCTGTTCCCAAAAGTGTATTAAATACCTTGTTTATCATGCTCTTTCCTTGAAAACTTAACCTTTACCTGTGATGGATCTGCGCCATCGTTATCCAGACTAGACTTTCACATGATTAACCGCTTATAAAGTTAAAGTGATGCATTTGTGCGCTATGCACTTTTGATAGAAATGACAAAGGGAGCCTATGGCTCCCTTAATATGCTGAATAACAAGAATCAAAGTGACTATCGTACGACATCTGATTCAAGCTCTAGCTCTGCTACAGACAGCATGGCAAACTCTTCCTCGGCGGTTGCTGCCACCAGTTTGTTGCGGCTGTATAACCCATAATAAACACCACCGATAAGAAACAATCCCATTGTCATGAAAAAGGCTGAGGGATCAAAAGCATAAACACCTGTCATTGCGATCAAAGAAAGCACCAGAGAAATACTCGACGTAATTATCCCACCAGGCGTTTTATATGGACGAGTTAATTCCGGCTGTTTAATTCGCAATAAAATATGGCTCAAGGACATTAATGCGTACGATACAGTCGCACCGACAACAGCCATCGCCAAGATTAAGTCCCCCTCACCCGTAAGTGAAACCAAGAACCCAAAAACGCCCGGAACCAAAAGCGCACGAGAAGGCACTTTTTTGTCACTGGTTAATGACAAAGTTTGCGGTAAATAACCCGCGCGGGAAAGCGCAAACACCAAGCGACTGTAACCATAAATGATTGAAAAGAAAGAAGCGATAAGGCCAGCCAATCCAAGTAAGTTCACGGCCATTGCTACCGTTGAATTGCCCGTAAGCTTTAGGGCGTCAACTAATGGCACCGCGCTATCGCCTATGACCTTTGAGCCAACCGCACCAGCCAAAAGGACGACTACGAGAGTTGCGGTTAGCAATAAAAACAGCATCGCACCAATGATGCCTTTGGGAACATCTTTTGCCGGATTTTTTGCCTCCTCTGCCGCTAAAGGCACACCTTCAACCGCAAGAAACAACCACATTGCAAATGGCAACGCAGCCCATACGCCATACCACCCAAACGGCAAGATTTCTGTTGCCTGAGCCGTCGCCGGAGCAATATCGAATAAGTTATTAACGTCAAAGTGACCAATAAGCACAGCAGCAGTAATGAGAATAGCTAGCACAGCCAAACCGCTGATGACCATCATTACTTTGAGAGCTTCGCCAACCCCTGCCATATGAATAGCGATAAAGACGGCGTAGAAAAGTGCGTAAACAACAGGGCCATCGATACCAACCAATTCATTCACTGCTGAGCCAATAAAAATCACTATCGCAGCAGGCGCGAGCGCATATTCAATCAAAACTGATAAGCCAGTGAAAAAGCCACCTGTCGGCCCCATCGCCTGTCTTGCGAAGCTGTAACCACCACCCGCAGCAGGAATAGCCGCAGACATTTCAGCTAAAGACAATACTAGCGTGAAATACATTACTGCCATCGCGATAGCAGCAATAAGAAAGCCTCCCCATCCTGCTTGAGCGATACCAAAGTTCCAACCGGCGAAGTCACCAGATATAACATACGAGACACCTAAGCCAGCAAGTAAGATCCAACCTGCGGTGCCTCTTTTTAGCTGCCTTTTGGCCAAGTACTCCTGATGTTTAGACATAGTAAATCCTTCTACTTTGATGAAATTAAAAAGTTGTCGCTGTGTTTATCTTCAACACTTGCGCCACTTGGCTCATTGATATCGGAGCGATCTTTCAGATTCACTCCTGACAGTTGGAATTTTCGAGCCTCCTTGAGCAAGTAAAATGCGCGTTCACAGGCATCGTCATAGTTGAGCCCCTGAGGGCGCACATTGGAAATGCAGTTTCTTTGGGAATCTTTAGAGCCTCGTTTAGCCCCCCAAGTGAGATACATACCCATGCTATCCGGAGAAGTTAGACCGGGTCTCTCTCCAATTAAAACCAGCACGGCCTTGGCGTTAAAACATTCACCAACATCATCCCCTACCGCTACTCTTCCTTGCTTTACGATTGTGATAGGTGCGAATTTCCATTGATGTTCATCATCAGCGCTTAAAAGAGAAATCAATCGAGTAACAACAGGCACGGCATGGTTTTGAATTGCGACGGAAGAAAGTCCATCAGCAATAACAATCGCAAGATCAATGTCAGTGTTATGCTCATTTGCTATCAAGTTGAGCGTTTGCCAAGAAGATTCATCGAGTTGCCTTCCTAAATCGGGCCTTTGCAGGTACATAAGCCGATCACTTACTCGGCTGCTCACTACCACTGGAGGCTCTAAGGTATTTTCAAGAATCGAGTAAGAGTCCGACAAACCAGCAACGAGAGACTCAATATTCAAACTGCAATGCACTGCATCCATAGCTTGGGCATGATCCAGCTGAAATGAGAGTAACTCGTTGGTTGGTACACTGTTCCCGCTACGACCCAGAGCGATCCGAGCAGAGGTGAAGTCACGTAACTTGCCCCACGGGTTGTATGTGACAACTTCAGACTCATCTTGTGGGGACTGAGCAATGGTGATTACTTTACCCATGAGAATACCCCTTATTCAGTTGGTTAATTGCTCCCGAAAACGAGCGAGAGATTTGCTCACTTAACCGAACGTCTTGCACGCTCTCGAAAATCTGCATCTCCATTAACCATTGTTCGAACTCTGGTGCTGGCTTCAAACCGAGTACTTTTCTTGCGTAAAGGGCATCGTGAAATGAGGTAGTTTGATAATTGAGCATGATGTCATCAGACCCTGGAATACCCATGATGAACGAGCACTCGGCCACACCTAATAGTGTCAGCAAGTTATCCATGTCATTCTGATCGGCATAGGCATGATTGGTGTAACAGATATCGCAACCCATAGGTAAACCAAGCAACTTCCCACAGAAATGATCTTCAAGCCCAGCACGAATAATTTGCTTGCCATCAAACAGATACTCAGGGCCAATAAACCCAACGACAGTATTAACCAACAAAGGATCGAACTGTTTCGCGACAGCATAAGCGCGGGCTTCACAAGTCTGTTGATCGACCCCATGAAATGCATTCGCAGACAGCGCTGTACCTTGTCCGGTCTCAAAATACATCACATTGTTTCCTACACTGCCTCGATTCAAAGACAACGCGGCTTCATGGGCCTCTTTCAAAATCGACAAGTCGATTCCGAAGGTATCATTCGTCCCTTGCGTGCCGCCTATCGACTGAAAAACGAGATCGACTGGTGCACCCATTTCAATGGCTTCGATCGTGTTCGTGACATGAGTTAACACACAAGACTGAGTCGGTATTTGATAGTGTTGAATCACCTCATCCATTAAGTTCATTAACTTAATAGCTTGAGGTACATTATCTGTTGCCGGATTGATACCGATAACCGCATCGCCATTTCCGTACATCAGACCATCAAAAATGGTCGCTGCGATACCGTTGAGAGAATCAGTGGGATGATTCGGCTGTAAGCGAGTAGACAGGCGACTCGGCAAACCAATCGTATTCCGAAAAGCCGTGACAACTTGGCATTTTTTAGCAACGAGAATCAAATCCTGGTTGCGCATAATCTTACTGACTGCGGCCACCATTTCTGGTGTTAAACCTTGACGAATTTTAGCCAACGTTTCACCATCGGCTTCTTCACTCAGCAGCCAATTTCGAAAATCTCCGACCGTCAAGTGCTCAATCGGCTTAAAGGCTTCAAGGTCATGCGTATCGATAATTAGGCGAGTGATATCGTCGCTTTCGTATGGAATAACCGCCTCGTTAAGAAACGTTTTAAGTGGTAACTCAGACAGCGCCATTTGTGCGACTACACGTTCTGCCGCTGACTGAGCACAAACCCCGGCTAACGCATCGCCTGAGCGCTCCGGTGTCGCTTTCGCCATCAAGTCAGCTAATGACTTAAAGGTATAGACTTTACTTCCTTGTTGCCGACGATAAGTTGCCGTCATTGCTCTTCCTCTTCACTATTTGGTTCGCTTTTTGCTGAACTATCAATAAGCTTTAAGAAAGTATTGCCAAATGTGTTCCGTAGCGTTATCAAAAACTGGCAACATTTATAAACCAATAATAAACAATGAGTTATGTAAATACTGCTCCAACATGACTCACAAAAAAGGAATGAGCATCACAAGGATGAGTAACCAAATGCCCCAAACTGCACCAATGCTGTGCATCCATCACACTAAGGATGCAAACCAACAAGCTGCGAGTCTGATAAACTGGCAACAGGAATATGACCAACTCAGCGATGGCCGATTTTTAGGTCAAATTCGAGAACGACGATTTCCCAATTTCCATGTATTTCGTGAAGACAGTAACCGCTCGCTAAGACAGCAATGCAGGGTTGAAGAGGGAGGTATTTGGTTGGGTTTGAGTGCGGAAAATAAGCCGCTACACCTAAATCACAGTCAGTTTAATTCACGCCAACTTTTGCTTAGGCAAGGTGGCGCTGATTTTGAGTTAATGACACCGGAGCAGTTTTCTATCTATGGAATAGTGCTCGACAAAAACTTCGTTCACATCATAGAAAATCAACTTGAGCTTGGGAGTATCCAAAACAACACATTACACTTAACGGGTTTGACGGAAAAACACATTCAACAACTTAAATACTACTTAGGCATGTTACTTGGTTCCGCCGAACCAAGATGGTCTGAAACCACACATCAAGCAATCTTAAAAGATATTGTGCTGGAGCTGTTCTCACTCAGTTCACTGCACACGAGCCATCCGATATCAATCTCTCATCGTCAACACGTGATGCACCGTATAAAACAACAGCTACAGGATCTAGACTACCGTACACCGATAACCGTCAGTGAACTGTGTGATGCAGTACACGTCAGTCGTCGCACACTACAGTACACCTTTGAACATTGCTGTAATACTTCCCCAAAGCAGTTCATACATCGAATGCGCCTGAATCAAGTACGTAGAGTGCTACAAAGCCCTGAAGATAATCGAACAATTGCAGAAATCGCTTTTGACTTTGGTTTTTTCCATCTCGGGCAGTTCAGTCAAAGCTACAAGCGGCTATTTGGTGAGACACCAACTGAAACGAGAAAATGGGAGTCCAGCAAATAAGATGACAGGCAGTATATTCTTTCAGATCCTGCGTTGGGGCCATGTTATGCAGTCGCAATGATTTGCTGAAACTTAGCATGAAGCTCTTCAAGTGCCGCTTCAACATCCGGTTCTGCACGGCTCAAGTGCGAGATTAACGTCATAAAATAGCAGTCAAAAATCAGCAGTATTTTTCCCTCAAGGACGGAGCTTCCGTTTACAGATTGAAACAAAGCTTGGTTAAACGACTGATAATAATCCAAATCCCAAATCACCTCTTTCAACAAAGCTCGGCTCAGCTCAACGTTCGCAAAATAGTAGCGATAGTATTTCTCCGTCAGCGCCAAACCAATGTCGATATCGGTTTTACCTTCCACACTGACTAGCGTTTCTTGGCTGATCTGTTGCAGTTGCGCCAGCATCCCTTCGCGCAAAATCGACAGTTTAGTCGGGAAATGGCTAAACACTGTGCCATCGGCTACTCCTGCTGCTCTCGCTATCTGCCTTGTGGTCGTCATGTCATAGCCATTTTGAGCAAAAGATGCCCATGCGGCTTTTAGAATTTTATCTCTGGTCTGTTGTCGCTTCGTCATTGATGTGTCTGCTTAATGAGCCTGAAAGGATCATACCTTGCGTGGTTGAGATTGACAAATTGAGCGCGCTCATTTATAAAATTGATCGCGCTCATTTTATATAAAAACAAAAGGAATCGCTCATGTACGTATTAAACAAACTAGGCCAAGGATTGATTTTCTTCCCGACCATCTTCTGCTTTTCGTATATTTTAAGACCGATATTAATGGTCATCCTTATTCCAGGAGGACTCGCACTTTTGGCGTTAATCGGTGGCGCAGAAGTCAGAGCAGAACTCAAAGCCATGCTGCTTGAGGAGTTTTTTGGCGTTAGCCCATCGCACACCACCTCGAAAAAGGCGTGAGTGCGCTACAAACGTTGGCAAGGCTAAGTAAAAAAGAAAACGCGCAGATATCGAGATCTCAATACCTGCGCGTAGATGTGGTGAAAATAAGACTGGCGTTAGTCAGTATTCATGTTCTGGCCAATTCGCCATAAAACGCCACTAGGGTCAAACAAACAACATTCGCGCATGCCCCAAGGTTGCTCGACCAGCTCAGTCAAACGCGAACCAAATTCTTCATGACCCACTTTGGATAAGTGCTGATGCCAGCTTTCTGCGTCTTCTACGAGCAAGTGCATCATGAAGTTATTGCCGTGTTCTGGCTCATAAAAATTCTGTAAAAGAAACGCGCAGCTACCTTGAGAGAAATATGCTACATCACCGAAGTCCGATGCCATTTCAAAGCCAATCGCCTCATAAAAACGTTTTGATAGCGCGTAATCTTTCGCCGGAACAAATGATTTGATTTCAACAATATTGAGGTTTTCCATTTCCAATTTCCTAAGCCTTTTTCCATAAAACTGACTGACGTAATCTCGCTCTATGCCTTCTATTCGCCTTGCGTAATCTGCTGTGATGACAGTGGCACACACTCTGCCATTTGCGTTTGTAACCACGTGATAAATTTATGTTCGAGTTCTGTACGCTTTTTATCTTGACTCAATAAAACGTAATTGCAACTTGATGGAGAAAACCCAAATGGTGCGACCAAATTACCACGCTTAATATCGTCCATGACAAAAGGATACGATCCCATTGCGACGCCTAAGCCATCCACCGCTGCTTGTATGCAAAAATAAAAATGCGTGAATGATTGCTGAGTGTTGCCGTTGAAAGTTTCACAACGTGTTGATTGCTGCCAATCCGCCCAAGCATTCGGTCTGGTTTGGCTATTCAACAATCGAGCTGCTTTCAAATTGTCTTTAATGGATTGCCAATACTCAGGAGAAAATACCGGCCCCACCCACTCTTCCACAAGAATGGTTTTGTCGTAATCGTGATGCTGCGCAAAATCGTCTCGACGAATCGCCATCGAAAGCCCAGTTGATCCTAATGTTACCGGGCCACCAGCCGTCGACAAACGAACATCAGCACGGTGTTCATCATTAAACGCGGCCAACCTTGGCATCAACCAGCGCATGGTTAATGTCGGTTCACAAGACACTTCAAGATGCTGATGCTTCTCTTGCATAAGCGTATTCACGCCTTTTTCTAGCGTTTGGAATGCCGTTTCTGTGTATGTCTTGAGTAATTCGCCTTCTGCCGTCAACACGACTTTCCTGCCCTCTTTGAAGAACAAAGGTTGAGACAGATATTGCTCAAGTTGCTTGATCTGCTTACTCACGGCTCCGTGGGTAATGTTCAGTTTGTCAGCCGCTTCAGTGTAGCTTGAAGAGCTCGCCGCAACGTGGAATACATAAAAAGATTTCAGGTGACGCATCTGTGAGTTTTTCTCACCAATATGGGAATATTTTTCGATTATAGTCAGTAATAAAGACGCCTACAATTCCGCTACATCCCAGACTTCATCATTCAAACAGGAAATCGATATGGAATTTGTAACTCTTGCGTTATTAGGTGTGCTTATTGTTATTAGCCCTGGCGCAGACTTTGTTTTGGTATTAAGAAATAGCTTAAATCAAGGACGAAAAGCAGGCGTGTACAGTGCGATTGGTATCAGCATGGCGATCAGCATCCACATCGCTTACTCCATGCTGGGGATCAGTTACTTAATTTCACAAAATGAATGGTTGTTTATTCTCGTGCGCTATCTTGGGGCCGCTTATCTTGTCTACCTTGGGATTAAAGGAATATTCTCCTCGCAACCTGCATCAAACTCAGAAACCGTTCAACAGAGCGAGTATTCAATGTGGCGATTTTTCATGCAGGGATTTCTGTGTAATTTACTCAATCCCAAGACGATGCTGTTTTTTCTGAGTATTTTTAGCCAAGTGATTTCTCCCGACTCTAGTCAGCAACACATCGCCTTGTTCTACGGGATTTATATGATTGCGCTGCATGGTATTTGGTTTTCTATCGTTGCTGTTTTATTCACGTCACCCCAGCTACAAGCTTTCTTGTTGAAGATTAAGCATCGACTCAATCAAGCATGTGGGGCGGGATTGATCATTTTCGGCGCAATGCTGGGCTTAAAGGTGTAGTACGCTTGCGGTCCGATTACCCCAGTTCAAATTGATCATTGAACAAGTGGCAGCAATCAAATAAAAATCAACATTATCAATACTTTAAATTAGAAAAAAACAGCCAACGTGCGCTGGCTGTTTCGATACAGTTAATGGATGACCCGAGCGTCCCCTTTAAATAACTGAGACAGATCGATAGTGAATATCGTCACTGTCGGACGTTTAGGCAGAGCATTTTCGATTGAAAACTCTGGCCCAGCTGGAACGAGGGGGAAGTGAATAGCAGTCGGCCACGTTGACGAAGCTTCATTACCGCCCGGCTCAGATATTGAGAAAGAAAACGCAGGTAAACGGGTCATAACACTTACCTCAAATGACTGATTAGCGGGCTCAAGCGAGCCCGCTTAGGTTTTGCAATATTATTGTTATTTTAACGCTTACTTAATCACTAACGATTGATGACGTTAGATATCAAGTTCTTTGTCTTCAACGTGGTTGGTGATCATCGCTTCAGTGGTGATCATCAAGCCAGCAACAGACGCTGCGAATTGAAGCGCTGAACGTGTTACTTTCGCAGGGTCCAAGATGCCCATTTCGATCATGTTGCCGTATTCACCTGTTGCAGCGTTGTAACCGTAATCGGCATCACCCGCTTTAACAGCGTTCGCCACAACAGAAGCTTCGTCACCTGCGTTAGTTGCGATTTGACGAAGAGGCTCTTCCATTGCACGTAGCGCAACTCGGATACCCACGTTTTGGTCATCATTGTCGCCTTTTAGATCCGCCAATTCTTTCGCGATCTTAGTTAGGGCAACACCACCACCAGCAACAATACCTTCTTCAACCGCTGCGCGGGTAGCGTGTAGCGCATCGTCCACGCGGTCTTTCTTCTCTTTCATCTCAACTTCGGTTGCAGCGCCGATCTTGATCACCGCTACGCCGCCAGAAAGCTTCGCAACACGTTGTTGAAGCTTATCTTTGTCGTATTGAGAAGTGGTTGTTTCGATTTGTTTTTCAATCGAAGCCACACGATCAGCAATCGCGCTTGCTTCTGCTGCACCACCCACAATGGTTGTTGTGTCTTTGGTGATGGTAACTTTCTTCGCACTACCTAGTTGCTCTAACGTTGCTTTTTCGAGCTCTAGGCCGATTTCTTCAGAGATGACCGTACCAGCAGTTAGTACCGCAATGTCTTCCATCATCGCTTTACGGTTGTCACCAAAGCCAGGCGCTTTCACCGCGGTCGCACGCACGATGCCGCGCATGTTGTTCACAACCAATGTCGCTAGCGCTTCACCTTCGATGTCTTCAGCAATGATCAATAGCGAGCGAGAAGATTTCGCCACTTCTTCTAGTACAGGCAATAGCTCGCGGATGCTGCTGACTTTTTTGTCCACCAATAGGATGTAAGGGTTGTCTAGCTCGACGCTGCCATTTTCTTGGTTAGTGATGAAGTATGGCGACAAGTAACCGCGGTCAAATTGCATACCTTCAACCACAGACAGTTCGTTGTTTAGACCTTGGCCCTCTTCCACCGTAATCACGCCATTGCGACCCACTTTTTCCATCGCTTCTGCAATGATTTCACCGATCGCGCGATCGCTGTTTGCAGAAATGCTACCCACTTGGGTGATGGATTCTTTGTCACTGCATGGCTTAGACATTTCACGTAGTTTCTCAACCGCCGCTTCAGTGGCTTTGTCGATACCACGTTTTAGGTCCATTGGGTTCATGCCAGAGGCTACCGCTTTAAGACCTTCATTGATGAAAGATTGCGCCAGTACGGTAGCCGTCGTTGTACCGTCACCCGCTTCATCATTCGCTTTGGACGCCACTTGTTTCACCATTTGTGCGCCCATGTTTTCGAACTTATCTTTCAGTTCGATTTCTTTCGCTACAGACACGCCATCTTTGGTGATGGTTGGCGCGCCGTAAGATTTATCAAGCACAACGTTGCGGCCTTTCGGGCCTAGTGTCACTTTTACTGCGTCCGCCAGTAAGTTCACACCTTTCAGCATTTTTTGACGTGCGTCATTAGCAAATAATACGTCTTTTGCAGCCATGGTTATCTCCTCAAAAAACTACTACAAAAATAATTACTCAACGATTGCTAACACATCAGATTCGGACAGAATTAAGTATTCTGCGCCGTCAATTTTCTCGGTTTTCACGCCGTAACCGTCATTGAAAATGATTTGGTCGCCCACTTTGACTTCCATCGCAGCGCGTTCGCCATTTTCAAGACGTTTACCTAAACCAACAGCAATGACTTTCCCGCGGTTTGATTTTTTCACCGACTGAGAAGTTAAAACGATTCCCCCTTCAGATTTATTTTCCACCTCTTGTCTTTCAACAATTAGCTTGTCATTTAAAGGACGAATTTTCATTTTTAAGTGCCTCCTACTTGGAACCAAAAATAAAAGACAAAATAAACATCAAGATGGATTTGCGAGTCGACAGCTCGCTTTCGATGAAAATAATAAGGTCGAAAAATTAGAGTTCAAGAGGTGAATTTGATAAAAATTTTTTATTAAATTAAATAAAATTTTCTATCGAATTATCGCATTCACAACTACTTAGCATCTCTTTATGATGGAAAATATGCTCAATCAAATCTAGAGTGGTTACGTACTCTTAAAAAGGATAATCAAACAATGAAAAAGGCCGTATCTCTATTTCTTGCAACGTTGTGCGTTGGCTTCCTCTCCCCCAACGTGTCGGCTTCTGAACGCGCTGAACAAGGGTGGCAATTGATTGACAAGGGCGCGATGATTGTCGATGTGCGTACGCCGCAAGAGTTTTCTGAAGGGCATTTGGATAATGCCGTCAACTTCCCTTTATCTGAACTTGATAAACATTTTCAAGACGTCGATAAAGATCAAGCTATCGTGTTGTACTGTCGCAGTGGTAACCGCTCTGGCAAAGCGTATCAATACTTACAAACGCAAGGCTTTACGAATCTGCACAATGCAGGTGGCTTAGAAGAACTACAAGACGCCAGATAGTCGTCTCCGTTCTAATATACAAAGTAAAAGCGCAGAGCGTGTCGCAAGCGTATTGTAACGCGCTCTGTTTCTAAATACTTATCTACAACAACTCTACTTTGGCCCTGCATCAAATTGAGTCAGGTTATCCGATATCTCGAGCCACGGCGCTTTCGACGCGACAAAAATATGGAAATCAGGCTTGTGAGAAGATGTGTCATCCAAGATACCAAGGCGAATATTGACGATCCCATTGTTCTTTTTCGAATACAGACTTGATCCGCAGTGGCGACAAAAGCATAGCATGGTATTTTCGCTTTTCTGATAAGTTTGAATATCTTCTTTCCCTTGGATAATAAGCAGTTTATCCAACGCAATACCACCGGCAGATGAATAGTCAGAACCTGTGAACTTGCGGCATTCAGAGCAATGGCAATTTCCCATGTACTTAAATTCATCTGCCACTTCCAACTTTACCTTGCCGCACAGACATGAGCCTTTTAGTACTTCCATTTGAATTCCTTTTTGTTATGAATCTAATTGAATTAGATGGCTATCTCGACACCATGCCATTGCAATACGAAAAATTAAAGACAGGCAATACAGGTTTTCAAAAATGAAACGAAAATGTAAAACTTTCCATTCAGAGGGAGGTGCGCTGACACGTGAAAAATCGAGCTATTTTAGATACAAAAACACCAAGCAATAACGCTTGGTGTTTACCTCACAGAATGTCGCCTCAGAAAAGGCGCTTTCCGCTGTGCTTAAAAAATGCAGTGTTTAGTAAAGCTGGTCGCTTCGTTTGCAGTCCAGTCACCTTTCGGCTTATCTTTCAGGTTTTCACACCATTGCTCGCTGCCGACACCATCTTGCAGAACACAATGCTTTGCAAAGTCTACCGCGTTGTCTGCTGTCCATTCTGTTTTTGGCTTATCGCGCATGTCGTTACACCAGCCTTCAGTGCCCACTTCATCACTACAAGCGGTCAAAGCAGAAGCCGCCAACATCAGCATGACTAGTTTTTTCATAAAGTTAAGGTTCCAGTTGCAAACAATAGTAAAATTAAACTCAATCTCTTCAACACGTGCCCATTCAAGTGTCTGAATAAAGGCGTCACTAGCTGAAGTGACTTTTGTATCAACTATAACGAAATTATCAGTCTACGTGTTAAGACATCGAAAAATTATTGAGCGACTCTGTGTAAAGCGCGCCATTCTAAAAGCTATAGGCAGCGCGCTTTCGTTAGCTCACCAACCTTAGAAGAGCCAGTACCAAAGCACGCTAAACGCAGCTCTAATGCCATTTGTTCAAAGTGTTCGACGACAGACTGCGTGCTGATCGTCGCAGCTTTTAATACCGCACCAGCTTGCCCAATGAGATTAGCACCCAAATGAATGGCTTTCGCCGCTTCAAGTCCGTTATGAACACCTCCCGAGGCGATCAACGGTAATGTAGGATGCAGTGCGCGGATTTGAGCCAAACATGTTGCTGTAGGGACACCCCAATCGCGGAAAAGCTCGGCTGCACGCTGCATTTTCGGATTGTCTTGGCAATACCCTTCAACCGCACTCCAGCTTGTACCACCCGCGCCCGCAACGTCAATTGCATCCACACCAGCATCAATTAATCGCTGCGCAATGTGTCCGCTAATACCAAAACCGACTTCTTTGATAATGATAGGAACCTTCACGCGAGATTTAAGCATCTCAATTGCCTGGAAAACACCAACCCAATTGTGGTCGCCATTTTTCTGAAACGCTTCCTGCATTGGATTAACGTGCACAAACAAGGCATCTGCTTGAATCGCCTCTACCGCACGTTGCGCATTATCGAGTTTACCTTTATCGAGCAATTGAGCGGCTCCAAGATTGGAATACAACGGTACTTCTTTCGCCAACTCACGAATGGTTTTACCCAAGCCCGAATGCTGACTTTCTTCTAAGCTAATCCGTTGCGAGCCCACACCCATGGCAATACCTAATTCACTTGCGGCTTCAGCCAAACGACAATTGATCGTTTCTGCGTCTTTTGCTCCGCCAGTCATCGAGCTAATCAAAAACGGTAGCGCTAATTGATGACCAAGAAACTCTGTCGATAAATCGATCGCGTGAAAGTCACATTCTGGCAGCGCACAGTGTTCAAACTCGACAGACTCAAAACCCGCCGTTTTATGCTTCATGCTCATATCATGATGTAAAACAGCATCTAGGTGTAAATCTTTTCGGTTAGTTTGCGGAGCCATAATGTCACCCTAAAGTAAAACAGTCGCGCAGTATTGCGATCCTTATCAGTAACGTCAATGCGAATTTTGTGAATTTGCCGGATTACTTTTCCGAAACGAGTAATGAATCTCGACTGCCCCTGACATTATAAGAAAAGAAACTCGCTTTCCGTTTTAAACAAGCCGGCAAGTTTCTCTTCAAATTGAGATAATCAGCGTACGATACCCATGATGAAAATGGATCACATTGCTCTGTAGTTTACTTTACGCTGTCCGACAGAATTAGCGACACAACAGTGCTTGTCGTCGTTGGTTCAAACTGTTCGGGATCATCACAGAATTGAATTTTTCCTTTTTCTTCTACATGGAACAGCGGTACAACTGAACTACCTTTGTGATGCGCTAAATAATCTTGATACGTGAAGTTATCGCTCAATTTCGTGTGTTTAACCTCTGCACCACGACTTAACATACTGGCTAGCTGGGTATAGCTTACATTGCCGCCCATCAGCAATTTACCATGGTACTCCTGAGCCACGGAGTGCTTCTCGCTGCCATTGCCGTTGGTTTTCACTTTTTGTAAGCAGTGAACTTTATCTTCCCCAAACTCGTCGACGAATTGCATGCAAGCCATAATGTTGAAATGCTGATCGGGCGTTAATGCAACCACTTGTCCAACTCCTATCAAGTTCAAGTTGTCGTCCGCGTGACTAGAAATAGGGTTGCCGTAATAGTAATCCAACCCCAACATACGAACCTGACTGATGTACTCCCAGTTTGAGTCAGTCATTAATACGCGGCGGTCATAACGCGCCAGCGCCTGCCCTATTTCTCTTGCTACTCGGTTAGCACCAATCAACAAGAAGCCGCGTGGTGCTGGCTCTGCAACGCCCAACGTCAGCGCTACAGGACGTGCCGTCGCACTTTGTAACACGACCGTTCCTATAATCACCATGAAGGTCATAGGGACCAGTAAAATCGCTTCATCAATGCCGTATTCGGTCAATTTGATCGCGAAAAGAGACGAAATCGAAGCAGCAACAATACCGCGCGGTGCAACCCAAGACAAAAACAGCTTATCTTTAAGACGCAAGTTGCTGCGGAAGGTTGAAAGAAAAATCGATAACGGACGCGACACTAACTGCATAAATACAAACAACAATAACGCACCGCTACCTAGCGCAGCAAAATCATCCAGACTGATTCGAGCCGCAAGGAAGATGAACAATCCGGTGATCAGTAAAATGGTTAAATGCTCTTTAAAGTGCAGAATTTGCTGAATATTGATGTCTTTAGCGTTTGCGAGCCACATACCCATTACGGTGACGGTTAGTAACCCAGCTTCAGACTCAATGTGGTTAGAGACCGAAAATACACCTAGAACCACCATCAAAACCGCAAATGGCTGCAAATATTCCGGTAGCCAAGAGCGACGCATGATCGTCGCAACTGCATAGCCTGAGGCCGCACCTAGCATGACACCGACAGCAATGATCGTCCCAAACACTTCGACGCTATTTATCGCGCTGTGAGATACGATAAACTCGTAAACCATCACAACAAAAAGCGCACCGAGCGGGTCAATCAAAATCCCTTCCCATCGCAAAATGTTAGCAAGCGTACTGTTAGGTCTTACGGTTCGTAGAAGTGGCACGATGACCGTCGGCCCTGTTACTACGGTTAAGCTGCCGAACAACATGGCAAGCTCCCAAGTAAAGCCGAGGAAATAGTGTGTTGCGATACTGGTCGCCGCCCACGAAATGATCGCCCCGATGGAAACAATGCTCCATACCGAACCACTCACGCCACGAATTTCTTTAAAATTTAAGGTCAAACTGCCTTCAAATAAAATCACTGCCACCGCCAAAGAGACCAACGGAAAGAGCAAATTACCTAATATCTCATCAGGATTTAACCACTGCATAAATGGCCCGACGATCAGCCCTGCCAACAACAAAAATAAAATCGCTGGCAAACGCAATCGCCAAGCTAACCATTGGCAACCTAAACCAATAACCCCAACCGCTGACAGCACCAGCGCTTCATTACCCACTTGCATCAATAATTACCTGTTTTTGTCTTTTTTCGCGTGAATGCGCTATACCCGAATACATTCAGCCTTACGGTCAAATAGAAACAACCGAACGTGCAAATCAAACGACTGACCTTCGATGACATCGCTACGAAACGCACATGTTTGAAGTCCTTTGGCGATCGCATCAGAACTATGAATATAGTTGACCCCCAATGACTTAACGACTCATTTTTGTTCATCAGGTCTTAAAGTGGCACACAAGTGTGCGACTTTGTCGAATTCATCATTACGCATTGAGTTTCATTATGTAGAATGATTTCTGAAGAAAGCGCGGAACCTAGCACTATATGAGGCTAAGGCATAGAGCATGAACTAAGCTTTAGCGTAAGTGCTCAAAGTTAAGAATCGTGGGTCACGCGACGTACGCAAGGAGAAATGGATTGTACGTAATACTAGCACTGTTCATGGCGTGTCTCGCCATCCTCATCGGAGTGAAAGCCGCCAACCGAGCTGCACTTTTAGAAAAAGAACTAACCAAACTTCGTGAGGAAGTCACATCACTACGAGCCAGTGTCCATGGGGGCTCAAACCCACAAGCGCACCAACAATCCAGCATCGAAAAAGACACACCATCTGTAGCGACGTCACCTCACATAGAATCACCACAGAAAAATGTCTCATCCTCTGGGGAACATGATCCAGCTGCCAACCTAGACTTGGACCAGAGCGCTGCGAATCAAGGGTACGCCCAGACAAGAGAAGTGCAACTGGATGTTTTTAGTCAAGAAAATGAGTCATTCCTTCAGAGTAAAGTTCAGAGCCTGCTTAGCAACATTCAAGAAAATTGGTTGGTTTGGGTAGGCGCATTGGCCATGCTGATCGGTGGAGGTTATCTCGTACAGGTGATTGGTAGTCACATCCAGTTTTCGCCATTTATGCGAGTGTCCTTTGCCTTTGTGATCTCATTACTTATGGTGCTTGTTGGCGAGTGGTTTCACCGTAAAGAACAACAGAATCCGCAACGGGCAGCACGAGCCCAAGGCTTTACGTATGTTCCTGCTGCTGTTACCGGTACGGGATTAACGGGCATTTACTGCACCGTCATTTTTGCCTTTGTGGTTTATCAAATGCTAACGCCGAGTATCTCGTTGATCATCTTGGCTTCAGCGGCATTTTTCAGTTTAGCATTATCATTGCGACAAGGGCCGTTAATGGCCGTGCTTGGCTTAATTGGTGGCTACACAGCACCACTGTGGATTGGGGGTAATGAACCCAACTACTTTTTGTTAGCCGGATACATCTGCGCAATTTCGTTCGCGGCGACCTTATTGATGCAAAAAGTGCGTAGGTCATGGATTACGCCAAGTATCGCGATTCCACATGTCATTTGGATGTTGCTGTTGATTGAGAGTGTACCAACAGAACTGTTGTTCTCGTGGCTCGCGATTTATCTCTCCATCACTTTGTATCTCATTTTCGCGGTTCCGAGAATGGGTTGGATGCTCAATCCTCGCTTTCGTCACTATCAAAGCAAGTGGACAAACTCGCCGACCGCTACCGCTCTCGCAATTGTATTATTGACCTTTTCTGCCGTCACCAGAATGCCGGAGCTGAACACTCTACAAATAGCGTACTGTTATACGCTGCTTGTTGCGATCATCTGGCTACCAGCACTTCGTACAGGCTGGTCATTACGTATATTTTTGCCATCCATTCTCGTCTCGGCAACCGCGCAGATTGTTCTTACTATCGCTTTTGATGCGCTGTATATGTTAGAGCGAGAAGCTAGCATCCTATTCGCATTGGCGGTGAGTATTGCGCTGATCTGCTATCGAACATATTGCCAAACACTTAGTGACCGTTCGCAACTCAGTGGGCTGCTTCTGCTGGTGCTGGCTCCCGCGATGAGCTTAATTACGTTGTTTTATGTTGACGAATTTATGCAAGGCTACCTGTGGTATTGGACTGCATTCTGCGCATTGATGGCCACTTACTATGTTGTGCTTGGTCAGCGTGCACGTCCGTTGGCATTAGAATGCTCTGCCGTTATGCATGCTTTAATCGTAGGTATCGCTTTTGTTTGGTTGAGCGATACTTGGTTAACAACAGCAATCTCAATACAAGTTGCGATAATGGCCTTACAGGCTCAAGTCGGGTTATTTCGACCTGCGAGTTGGGCGATTAAAGTGGCAATGGGAATACTGGTTATCCGACTCACGCTGCTACCTTTCATCCCCGAATGGCAACCGGTAGAAGCTGGGCATTGGGCTTGGGTTCTGGTGAGTTATCTGCCTTCTCTCTTCATCTTGTCTTATGCTCGTTCAACACTAAAACAAGTGGACCGAGAACTGACCAACTGGTTTGAAGGGGCGTTTTTACATGTATTCTTAATGGCATTGTTCACCCAAACTAACTACTGGTTAACGGGGCAATATGGTTACTTGGGGCACATCGACTTCACAAGTGCGGCAGTCTTTGCCAATCAAGCATTAGTTATGGGTTTGGTATACAGCTACCGCAGCCAATTTGCGCAACGCTTAAGCCGTATCTACGAAATCTATAGTTACTTGCTTTGGTGCGCGTTCGCTATATTGATTATTTTGCTTAATACGGCAGAATCGCCGTTGGTGACTGATAACGTCTCGGCACAAGCACTTCCCATCTTTAACATGCTGAGTATCGGCTGGCTGTTACCAGCTTGCATCCTGCTTATCGCAACCTTTAAGCGCTGGAATACGTTGCAAGTTCATCGATTTGCGATTGCTAGTCTAGGCTTTTTACTTGCAGCCATTTGGTTGGGGATGTCTATCCGTCAATTCTGGCAAACCACATCGATGATGCTGTATCAGCCAACCAGCATGGCAGAGTTGTTCAGTTATTCAGTGGCTGGCTTGCTCGTAGGTGGATTGCTTACTTGGCGCGGCGTGACCCAACAGGGGCTGATGATGCAGCGTGTCGGTCTAGTGGTCCTTGCCTGTGTCGCACTGAAAGTATTCTTATGGGATGTGAGCTCTCTGGATGGGTTCTGGCGAGCGATAAGCTTCTTAGGCTTAGGTGCGTCTTTGATAGCACTTGGATGGCTATTCCAGAAATTGAATCGTTCGGTGGCAAAAGCACTCGAGCCCTAGACGAGTCAAAGAGAGATTCCCGACAGTGCGCTGTTTTCGTTATTGGGGGACGATAACAGTGTAAAGCCGGGAATCATTGGAGTGTTCGTTACTTCAGTAAAGCGACCACAGTATGACGACGCACGTTTGCTTGCGCATTCAATGCCTGAAAAGTCGAAGTAAACTCGCCAGACTTTTGCATGAATCCATCCAGTTTTACATTCACCTCATTGACTGAAAGCTGTGCGGTTTTGGTTTGGATAGAACGCATTTGAGTATTCAGTTCACCATGAAAAGCTTTCGCTTCTTGCAAGCTCGTTTGAACTTGTTTCAGATGCTGATTTACTTTGGCAATCGTCTGCTTGATGCCGTCGCGTGAGCCTAGATCAAACCCGAGCTCCGCAATACCATCTGGCTCAGACTTTAAGTTCAAAACGTTAGGCTGTCCCGCAGGGAATCGGTGCCCTTCCCCCGTTACCATCACCTTTTGCTGCATTTGTTGATAAGCGTTGTCTCTGGCTTCAAATAAAATGCTGCCATCATCGGCTAATGAGGCTCGCATTCCTAACGCAATCAAGCTGCGATCCAGCATTTTGACCGTTCGCTCACCGTCTGATTGTCCATCAAACTGAATCATCACCGCTTGACCTTGAGGAAAATCCAAACGGATTTGCTCGGCCTTGTCGCTTAAGCGATGAACATTCAAACCTGGAATAGAAAAGCGACGAATGTCCGCTTTATCCAGTTTTAAGTGCAGTTCGTTATTTAGGACTTTCTGGCCATCGAAACGTGCTTGCTCAACGACTTTTTGGATGGTGGCTTTAGAACGAACCAATGTATCCTGCAAACCAGGAACATTTTGTACGCCTTGATTAATAGCTTGCGTCAAACCACGTTTAATTTGCGTGAGCTCTTTGCCAATCACCTGCAGCGATTTGGACGCGATCTGAACCGCCGTGGCTTGCTGCTGACCCTGCGTAAGCTGAATACCAGATACAGAGTAGGCTGACGCAGTGTCAGCCTGAATTTGCGCCGGGCGCGGTTTAATTGCCGTACTTGAGTCTGCAGAACGGGTCGGCATGATAGAGGCTTGTTCTTGTCCACCTAAGCGTATGCTATGGGGTCTAACCTCTACTGTACTCATTACCATAAAAAGAACTTCCTAACCTTATAAACGGTCAAACAGCGACAAACCATCGATCTTCACATAGCTTGCTTGCGTTGCTTGCAAAGCGGCCATGTAATTACTCAATCGTACCGACGCTTCACCATAGTCCAGAGCAGAGAGGTCTCCAGATACTTTGTCAACGAACAGCTTGTTTTCACTGTGCGCGCCACCAACAAGATCTAAGTTGTTGTGTCGACCACCAATCTCAGTCATGGTCCCTAGTACGTTTGAAAAAGTATCGTCGATAGCGCTGATACTCGCCTCAACTTCAGCTCTGAAGTTGGCGGTAGGGCTCTCAAACTCTTTGATCAGCGCATCAATTTGGTTAAGCACGTTATGGCCTCCCCCAAGGTCCAATATTTCTTTTGCAGTCATATTGGAATCCATCGTGACACCTTTAGCAATTGTTACTACGCGCTTGTCACTATTACCTTCAATTACGTAGCTGCCGCTCGCTTTACTTACAGCCGCAGTATCCGTTTTAGTACCAGAGAAAAGGTAGTGCCCTTCTTCATCCTGCGCGTTAAAAGACGACTCAATAGAGTCACGGTAACTCTTAAGCTCTGTAATCATACCGCCACGACTTTCGTCAGTAAGAGAGCCGTTCGCACCCCAAAGCGCGATGTCTCGCATGCTTTTTAAGCTTTCTTTGATCGAATCTAAATGGGTTTCTTGACTCGATAGCGTCGTTTTTACGTTTTCAATGTTGTTTTTGTACTGAGCAATCGCACTGGTTTCTCGGTCTAAGTTAAGCAACTTGATCGAAGCCATTGGATCGTCAGACAGCTTGGTCAAGCGCTTGCCAGTAGACATCTGTTGCAGAGCTTCGCCTAATCCCGCGCTATTGCTCTGCAAGCTGTGCAACATCATTTGACTAAATTGATTGTCACTAATTCGCATCTAAACTTTCCTCTTAGAATAACTGCAGAATAGAATCGAGCAGTTGATTTGCTGTGCTGATCACTTTCATGTTGGCATTGTGCGCATTAGCAAACATCATTAGGTTAGCCGCTTCTTCATCGCTGTTTACGGAACTAACATTATCGCGAGCTGCGTGCGCTTGCTTGTTCATGGCTAACTTCGCTTGATAATCAGCGTTAGCTTGGCGTGCTTTAATTGCGGTTTGACCCACCATTGAACTAAAGGCATCGTTCAAGCTTACTGAGCCGTAACCTGATACCGCCACTGGCTTGTTGCTTAACTCGATCAATGATTGCAACGCATCTGCGTTACCAGGTGTTCCATCACTTGAGAACGCAAGCTCATCTGGAGTTAGCTTGGTAATATCCAAACTGGCTGCAGGGTTTGCTGGGTCATAGCTGAACAAAGGTTTACCTGGGTTGCCATTTAAGTCTTTGCCAGTTGCAAGCACGGCGTTGTATTCATCCGCGAGAGCTTTCGCCATGTCATTCAGAGCCAATTGGTTTGGTTTCAACACTTCGGTTTGATAGTCATTAATCGCACCTAATTTGCCACCAAGCGAGTCACCAATCGCAAAACTTTGATTCGAGAACGTGACGTGTAAGTCCGCCAAGTAAGGATCACTCGGGTCAGGAATGGCTTCCAGTTTGCCATGGTCCGTACCCATCACAAGCGGTTGACCAGAGGTTAGTGTGACCTGAACACTGCCGTCATGCTGCTGTGTTGTTTTGATTTCAATGGTTTGAGATAACTCACCGATTAACCTATCTCGTTCATCCATTAACTGTGATGGGTTACCACCTGTACCTTGCATCTCTACCAGTTGCTTGTTCACCTTCGCGATATTTTCCATAAGGCTATTCGCGTGGTTAAGCGCTGCATTACGTTGGTCGCTCATGTCTTTATGTTGATTGTATAAAGATTCGGTAAGCGTATTAAAACGGCGGGCCAAAGCTTCAGATTCGTTAATGATCTGCTGGCGGTAAGGTATGGATTCCGGCTTAACGGTCGCATCGTTAAGCGCAGCGTTTAGCGAGTCCAAGCCAGCCGATATACTGAAACCATCGGCACCAAGCGTATTCTCCAGCTGACTCATGTTACTGGTGTATCCAGATGCGTATGCCGCCATACTGTTAGTCGACCACGTTTGCTTAATCAGAAATTGATCAGTAACGCGGCGAATGCTAGTGACTTCTACCCCTAAACCTGGACTTAAGCGATTGGCTTTACCATCATCGACAGACGCCATCAACGCTTGTTGACGACTGTAACCCACGGTATTCACGTTTGCCACGTTTTGCGCGGTTACGTCTAGGGCCACACGGTTCGCGCCTAAACCTGAAAGGGCAATATTAACTAGGTTCATTTACAGCTCCATTTTTCTGATCAACGGCTGAGAAAACGCGGTAGTCATACCGGCCTCACAGAATACCTGTTTAACAGAGGCGACGGCTTGAGAAGCGGTATTAAATAGGCTTGAATTCTTCTCCACCTCTTTAGAATCTACTTGTGAGATAGATTCAGAATTCGAACCTTTACCATCGTTAGCGGATGAGATGTTGCGCGCAGCATCGAAAGCAACCTCACGCATAGACGGGCTCAGCTGCTGGATGAGCATATTGGCAATGCCTGAGCTCTGTTTCTTTGCTAGTTCCATCGCCAGCTGTCCGTCATACATATCACGGAATACCCCTTGTTGCTGACTGGCAAACGGGCTGTCTTTATCAGCAAGAGCGTCACTACTGCTGCGCATTTGGCGTAACACCATTTGTAGGAACATTGCCTCAAATTGACCTGCGACGACTTCAAGTGCGCCTTCTTGATCACGACTATGCTTGATGTTAGCCAATGCACTATTGTCGTGATAAAGCATCGAATTTAACTGAGTTTGTTCATTGGTACTGTCTAGCTTCATCCTTAACTCCTTATATCACGACCAATTCAGCGTTCAATGCACCCGCTTCACTCAAAGCTTGCAGGATAGACATCAAGTCTGTAGGCGTGGCACCTAAACTATTTACCGCATTAACTATGGTGTTAAGTTCCGTGCCTGGAGGCCAAATCACCATCTGAGCGAGATCTTCATTCACATCAAGGTCCGTTTGGTTAACGACTTTCGTATCGCCATTTGCAAACGCATTAGGCTGACTAACTTGTTGTGATTCAGAAATTCGCACGGTCAAGTTACCGTGACTTACTGCTGCTTCACTCACTTTGACACTCTTACCGATCACTACGGTGCCAGTGCGAGAGTTAAAGACAATACGAGCAGGTTTACGGCCTTCAACGACGCTCATTTCTTCAAGCATCGACATCATGACGACACGCTGCTGTGTATCTTTTGGTGCACGCATATCAATGCGCGCTTTATTGATCGCAACTGCAACGTTAGGTCCAAAAGTGTTGTTAATTTCACGCGCAATATTTTTTGCTGTAGTGAAGCTAGGCTTGCGCAGGTTTAGGGTGATTTCATCACGTTGGTTGAAATCGGTTTTGATTTCTCTCTCTAAAGTCGCACCATTCGGAACGCGACCCGCCGTTGGTGTGTTTACTTCTACTTTGGAGCCACTTCGCCCCTCTGCAGATAAGCCGCCCACAACCACGTTACCTTGCGCAATCGCGTACACTTCGCCATCAATACCACGTAAAGGCGTTAGCAATAACGTACCACCGCGAAGGCTCTTTGCATCACCGATTGAAGACACAACCACATCCAACGTTTGTCCTGGGCCTGCCATTGGGTCAACGGACGCTGTCACACTCACAGAAGCCACATTTCGTAGCTTAGGGTTCATACTGTCATCAATTTGAACCCCAAACTGACGTAGCATGTTGGTAATAGATTGAGAGGTAAATTTCACTTGGTTTCGGTCACCTTGGCCGGCTAAGCCAACTACCAAACCATAACCAACCAGTTGGTTTTCTCGAATGCCGCGAACATCGACCAAGTCCATGATCGGAATTTCCGCTTCAGCACGTGAAGTGCCTGGTAGTCCCAAGGTCAACACCAATAGGAGAGACATAAAGAAAGATTGCATTGTCTTCATTAGAAAGGTACCCATGGGCTGTTGAAGAACTGAGTTAGCCACCCGGCTGCGTTGCTGTCAGCTAGCGCTCCGCGACCTGCGTAGGTAATTCTTGCATCAGCAATTCGTTGAGAAGAAACTTGGTTACTGCGGTTAATATCATCCACACGGACGATACCGGTTAGACGAATAAACTCGTCGCCTTGATTCAGACGAAGCCATTTTTCACCGCTGATACGCAATACGCCATTAGGTAATACTTCGTGTACCGTTACCGTAATGGCACCTTGAAGCTTGTTGCCTTGTGAACTTGATGCACTGCCATCGAAGTTACGTTTGCCATCCACGCTAACCCCTAACTCATCGATAGTTTTCGTGCCTATGGTCGGCGCCACAAAGTTAATTGCTGAACTTTTACCGAACTTAGTACCCGCATTTTTACTCGATGAGGTTTCTTCTGATAATTGAACCGTTAATACATCGCCAACTCGGTAAGCACGACGATCCTGGAACAGAGTCATCGTGTATTGGTGACGATAAAGGCTACCAGATTGGGTTTCCGGCAGCGTGTAATCGAGCGTTGGTGGTGCATATTCCTCAGCATTCGGCTCAGGCGGAATAAATTCCTGACGGCCAGCACATCCCACCAGCAACACGGCGGCTACTGCCCAACTCTTAGAAAGCCATTTCATTGCTTTTTCCTTCATCATCACCAATTTCATACTTACATTGATTGCGAAACAAACTTCAGCATGTCATCTGCAGCAGAGACCACTTTCGCATTCATCTCATACGCACGTTGAGTGGTGATCATGTCGACCATCTCTTCTACTACTTGTACGTTTGACCCTTCCAGTGCACCTTGCTTGATAATGCCGGCACCATCAGCTCCTGCAATCAGCTCATCAGCTGGACCGCTGGCTTCCGTTTCACGGAATAAGTTGCCACCCATGGCCTCTAAGCCTGCTGGATTGATGAATTTTGCAAGTGTAATTTGACCAAGCTGCTGAGGTGTTGGATCGTCTGCTGTTGTTGTAGTCACGGTGCCATCAACACCCACAGAGAAAGAGACCGCATTGTCAGGGATCTGGATTTGAGGCTCTAAAGGCAGGCCCTGACTGTTCACCATTAAGCCTTCTGAGTTTCGATGGAACTGACCATTACGTGTATACATGATCTGCCCGTCCGAGTTTTCTATTTGGAAGAAACCCTGACCCATTACAGCAAGATCCAACTCTTGCGTTGTGTTTTGGGTATTACCTTGCGTGAACACTTTTTGTGTGCCAACAACGCGAACACCGCTACCTAGCTGAATACCACTTGGTAATTCGTTAACTTGGTCTACTTGAGCGCCTGGTTGACGCTGAATGCTGTAGAAAAGATCTTCAAATACGACTCGGTCACGCTTAAAGCCAACCGTGTTTACGTTTGCTAGGTTGTTAGAAATGGCAGTCATCTTCGTGTCTTGCGCTGCCATGCCTGTTTTACTTACCCATAATGCTGAATGCATTTTTTACTCCTTGCGGGGCGAGACTTAGCTCGCCGCCATTAATTTGTTACCAGCTTTTGCTAGAGTTTCCGCCGTTTTCATCATGCGAACTTGCATTTCAAAGTTGCGCGTCAGCGACATCACACTAACCAATTCATCAATAGCAGATACGTTACTGCCCTCAATGTGCTCAGGAGAGAGTTGCACGGTTTCATCTGCCGCGAATGGCACGCCATCTACGCTGTGCAGCAAGCTATCGCTCTCTTTTTGCAGTTGATTAATTTCCGGTTTAACCAACTTCAAAGTGCCTGCCACAATTTCTGCGCCGCCACCTGGTGGGATCACTGAGACTTGACCACGTTCGCTGATTTCAATCTTTTGATAGTCCGGCACAACCAAAGGACCATTGTCACCGAGGACAGGGAACCCATTGATTGTTAGAGCGCCAAAAGTATCGACCTGAATATTGCCTGCACGGGTGTAAGCTTCGTTACCCGCTGGGGTTTCTACAGAGAGATACCCCTCACCCATAACCGCAACGTCCAACGGACGTCCTGTTTTCACAATATCGCCAGCGTCGAAACGTGTTGAGGCAGAGTTGGTCACAACCATAGTGCGACCATCAAAACCTGGGCCTTGCATCTCTACACTACGCACACGCTCCATATCCGCTCGAAAACCCGCAGTATCAGCATTTGATAAGTTGTTTGAACGAACGTGCTGCGCTTTAAGAACTCGGCTGGCACCCGACGTTGCCGTAAATAACAAACTATCCATGCAAAACTCCCATTACACCGCGTTAAACAAAGCTTGAGTAAGCTTGTCGCTGGTAGAAATTGTCTTTGCGTTTGCTTGGTAGTTGCGTTGTGCAGTCATTAGAGCAACAAGCTCGCTGGTTAAGTCAACGTTAGAACCTTCTAATGCACCCGGAGTTAGGTCACCCATCGTACCTGACCCCGGAACACCCATAATTGGAGCACCTGAGCTAAAGCTTTGAGTCCATGATGTTCCACTCACTTTCGCTAAGCCTTGTGTGTTTGCAAAATCAGCAAGAACAACCTGACCTTGTAGCTGTGATTGGCCGTTAGTGTAAGTCGCGTAAACCATGCCGTTACCTTCAACGCGTACACCTGCAAGTTCACCTGATGTGTAACCGTTAGGGCTATTAGTACTTACGCCAAAAGCTGCACCAAATTGCGTGCTGCCTTTCAGGTTAATGTCTACACTCATCGCGTTCGCACCTGCTGCAGGGAATGAAACATTAAACGGCGCAGTTGGTGTTGAAAGCGAGCCGTCTTTACCAAACGTTACAGGCACAGTTGCTACTGGCGTCGTACCGCCATCTACTTGAACGTTCACTTCCCACGAGTTAGAAGCAGTCTTAGTAAAGTACTGAGTTACCGTGTGCGAGTTACCCAATGAGTCGTAGACTTTTGTTGTGTAAGACGAGTTAAATGAGCTTGGATCTTTTGGATTGAATGGCGTTACGGCTTTATCAATAACAGACGCGCTTGCGTCGAAGTTCGCAACAAAATCTAAGCTGTCTGTTGCTTTAGCATTCAGTGAGGAAGTCGATACCTGAATATTACCCACAGAACCTGTCATTAGGTTGTTGTTGCTATCGACACTGTAACCTTGAAGCTTTGCACCGCTGTTAGCCGTAACAAAGTTGTTCTTATCCGTTGAGAACACACCTGAACGTGTGTACAACATTTGGCCCATATTATCTTTAGTAACAAAAAAGCCACCGCCATTAATAGCTAGGTCCATCGCACGGCCAGTTCCTGTGATACTGCCGTCTTTGTCGAAGTTCTGTGAAATTGACGCGACTTCCACACCACCAGGTTGCATGCCGTTATATACAGCGGAGAATTCTGTGCGGCCACCTTTAAAACCATACGTTGATGCGTTGGCAATGTTGTGGCTGATTGTGTTTAGCTCTGTGTTGGTCGCGTCCAGACCACTTAGTGCGATGTTAAAACTCATAAATAGACCTCTGATTTCCGTATTTGGTTAAGCACCAAACTGAGTGATTTGATAGAAAGGAACGTTGCCAACGCCATGGACATTGACTAATGCTGCGCCACCGGTATTAGGAATGCGCACTTGCTCAACAGTGCCTGCCATCAGCACATTTGGACTTGCTTGCCCTTCTTGCACTTCTACGGCCACTGAGTATTTGCCTGGTTTAAGACCAAGTTCTTCAGGATTAATTGAAAAGTCGACGTCACCTTTGCCGTGAGCACCTAGTGGCACTTTAGTTGATTGACCAAATTCATCTTTAACAACTAACGTGACTTGGTTTGAGCTATGAGCGAGTTCGATTTTTCCGTTTTGTACGTCTTCACCAAGCTGAAATTCATCCGCATTGACGTAAACCGTTTGCCCAACAAGGCCCGCTGTTGACAGCACTTGCATGTTGTCCAGTAACACCATGCTCTGTTGCATTGTCTTAGACATATTCTCGGTACTTTGTACCTGCGAGAACTGAGCCAATTGACCAACGTATTCCGTACCATCAAGGGGATTAAGTGGGTCTTGGTTTTGAATTTGAGCCACCATCAAAGAAATAAACTCATTCTCCAATGAAGAAGCACTGTTCATGTCTTTAGGGTTTGGTGAGATACCGTTGCTGTCTTTTGCTTTTGTATTTACTGGAGCGTCAGACGATAAAGGGGTGTATTGTGCAATACTCATTAGCTACCCTGCCCTAATCTAAGCAGACCTTGCTGCATACTTTTTACATTGGCTAATACTTCAACATTCGTTTCGAAGCTGCGTGTTGCGGACATCATGTCTGCCATTTCAGCAACTACATCAATATCTGGGTAAAACACATAGCCTTCATCATTAGCCAGTGGGTTGTTCGGCTCAAAACGCTTCTCTGCATCTCCAGCATTTTTAACAACGTCAACAATGCGAACTTCTGCATTGGGATAAGCTCCATTTTCTGTTGTCATTTGCGTTTTTTGGTACACAGTCGCAAATACTGGCTTAAGCGCTTTATAAGCATCTTCTGGATTTGCAGATACTGCATCTGCGTTTGCTAAGTTACTGGCTACCGTATTCAGACGCACAGTTTGTGCTGTCATCGCGGAACCAGTGATCGAGTAAATATCAGTGAATGACATAATTAACGTCCCTCAATCGCTTTCGCTAAGCCATTAAATTTCATGTTGAGAAACGTCAGGCTAGTTTGAAAGTCCATGTTGTTTTGCGTGAATTTTGCTTGTTCAACACCAAGCTCTACGGTGTTGCCATTTTTGCTATTCTGGTAAGGCACCGAGTATTGGGCCTGAACCTGGAACTTTGGCACCGGTTTGTTCACACCACCTGCCGTTACTTGGTTCATTACGGTGGTGAAACTTAGGTCTTTCGCCAAATACCCAGGGGTGTCAACATTTGCTAGGTTACTGGCGAGGACTTTGGTACGCTGAACGCGAAAATTAAGTGCCTCTGGATGTACTCCTAAAGCATTTTCAAATGTGATCGCCATGCATCTTCCTTACAGTTGGCTCGAATACGCCAACATACAAACAAGATACGTGCCATAAAAAATAGCCATATATATCAATGATTTACAAACAGGGATGGAAGCCAAACTTCCGGTTCTCGGAAAGCATTAAAAACAAGAGGAAAGTGTCTACTTCCTCAACAATAATGCTGACGTTACTCGCTTTGACATCAGAACAAGCATTCGCCAACACCAATGACAAAACCCTCAGCGTTGAAGAGATAAGGTCCGTTGTAGCAACGGATTTCGAACAAGAGGTGGATCGCGTAGCGCTCTCCAATCAGTGGGGGAAGTACAAACTGGACTTCGACATGTGGGTGCCCGGTTCAGCCAATCACTTGCCAGAATGTGAATCGCCTTTAGTTATCACAGGTCGTGACAACAACACGTTGCCAGTCGGTAACCTCAAGCGCTCAGTCAGCTGCGACAATATCGCATCACCATGGCGAATTAACGTTACGATAAAGTCTTCGCTGACTCTGCCTGTTTTGGTCGCGACAACCACGGTTGGCCGAAATGAAGTCGTAACGGCTAAACACATAAAGCTTGAAACCCGAACCATCTCTCGCCAAGACGATTTTTATACTCGCCCCGAGCAAGCAGTAGGCTTAGAAACCTCTCGTCGTTTGAGGGCTGGACAAGTGGTTAATCCATCCAATTTGTCGGCCCCACCTCTAATCGAGAAAGGCAATGAAGTCATAGTCATTGCGAGCAAAAATGGATTTAGTGCCAGCACAAAAGGAGTCGCCTTAGAAGATGGAGCGAAAGGGCAACAAATTGACGTGGAAAACCCAAGTTCGGGCAAGGTCATAAGAGCAGTCGTAACTGGATTAAACCAGGTTCATACTCAATTTTGATTTTTTGACTCGGGGTAACATTTTTTAATTTTGGCTCTCGTCAGTAACACTGAACTTCGAGTACAAAAAAAATATTTAATGTTTATCACATTCTAACCGCCTACTTAATTTAGAACATGATGATGAGGACCACAGCATGAAAATCGACAAAGTCGCGGGCGGTCATGTCCCACAAACAAAATTACAGCAAGCAAGCAAACAGCCTCTCGACGTCGTCGAACAGAGCAAAGTACACGAGCCTGCATTTCAAGCGAATACCGTAGCGATAGATCGCGCTCAAGCTGAAATGGCATCACTACCTGATGTTGATATGGAAAAAGTAGAACAAGTACGCAACGCATTAGCGCGTGGTGAACTTAGCCTAGATACAAAAGTGCTATCCAAGGCAATCATGCAGTTCCATGCAGGTCACGAGTAATAAAACGCTAGGAAGACATCATGGCAAGCGCAGTATCGCAGCGAATTCAACAATTTGTTCGCTCTATATCTGAGGATATTAAGCTTTATCAACAACTGCTTCCTTTGCTTCAGCAGCAAAAGGTATTGTACTTAAAGTTTGATGGAGAGGCACTGAACGACAATGTTCAGAAACAAATGCCGATACTCAATAAACTCAGCCGCTCCGCCAATGACAGAAGCCAGTGTATGCGAGCGCTGGGGTTAGCGTGTAATGACGCCAGCGTAAAACGAATTTTCAATGCTTTGCCTGCCCAAATAGGTATGCAAGCTAGAAAACAATGGGCGCTATTGGAAACGTTGGTAAGTCAGTGCCAACAATACAATCAGAGCAATGGCCACAGCTCTGCGGCGTTCCATGAGTTGGTCAGTCAACTCAAACAACCTGTGCAACACACTTATGAAGATAAATCGTTCTAAACGATGTTCGTCTTGCCTACAGATTCAGTCGCCATCTCGGCTGAGTACTGTAGGCCTTTTTATTTTTATTGCCTTTCTGTCCTACCTTCCATTCACATGCCAGGCAAAACCAAATGCTGTCGATATTCAAACGCAGTATCAAGTATTAGCCCCATACAAGCCACAAATTGCCAAGCGTCTCGATTCATCCAAGCCGGTAATTAACCACATTTTCAAACAGCTTCAAAACCACTCATTACCAAATAGCCTAGCCTTAGTGCCAATGTTAGAATCTTCTTACAACCCCAAAGCCGTTTCTCACGCTAACGCCGCCGGACTTTGGCAGCTGATACCAGCCACAGCGAAACGATTCGGATTAACGATAAATACAAAACAAGACGATCGCTTTGACACAGAAGCCAGCACAACGGCCGCGCTCAAGTACCTGGCGTTTTTATACAACAAATTCGATCAAAATATGGCTCTCACTTTAGCTGCATACAATGCCGGAGAAGGACGTGTTGCACGTGCTATTCAGCGAGCAGGAAGTCGAGATTTCCAACAACTCACGCTGCCTAACGAGACTCGCCAATACGTCAGCCGCTTCTATGCATTGGAAAAGTTGATAGATATCGGTCAGTTACAATCCTCATCATTTCAACCTTTACTCTTGTTTGCTCCAGACACTCCTATGATTTCACAACCGCTGGTCGACTTTAGCCGACTGCCTCCGCTAGTTAATTTGTGATAAAAGCTACGACAGAGCTCAATGTCAGAGAAACGTAAAATCACAAGATCCTGTTCGGCGGATTTGAAAACTCGTGATCTCTATGCAAACGTGTGCAAAAAAGTTGAGGTAAGGTATCTCAAAGATAAGAAAGAGTAGTGGTTTACTAAAAAGCGCCCCAATTGCGCTTGGCAATTGGGTAGATATGCGTCACATTGCGTTTGCAAAAAAACATGAAAACCAATGGTCAGACCTAATAATTATTTACACACTAAATGTAAAACAGCTATTGTTTTCATAGTTCGAAACAAATCTAACATATCAAGATGACGCTTCGCTTGCGCGTCTGGAATAAGTCCGGGTTCCGGGGGGGAGTCCGGACTTTTTTATTGCTCTAAAATCTTTGCCCACAATAGAGCCAACAGAAGCTAAGTCGTAATGATGCAAACTAGCTGTTTATAGTAATTCTTTAGAAATCAACTGAAGTAAAAACGTTTCGCGCTCAATGCTCATGCCTTTTTTCGGGCTTTCTGCCATCGTTTTTTCATTGTGTGCAATTGCTTCGTGTACGTTCATCCATACCGGGCGCATTCCATTTTTAACTTCGTAATCTTCATACGCCGTTTCGCCTAGCTCACGTTCGATTTTACATGTATAACAATACGACACCATGTGCATCACGTCAGCGTCATCCTTGTACCACGGACGAAACTCCTCAAAGATTCCGAAAGGCTTAATACCATGTATATTTTGGGCGCCCGTTTCTTCCTCTAATTCACGGACTAATCCAGCAATGACATCTTCACCATCATCAATACCACCGCCTGGTAGCGTGTAGTCATGGTAACGTTCTGTATAGAGCAACAGCACATCTTCACCATCAAGTACAATGGCTCGCGCTGCATTGCGCTGAAAAACAATTTTGTCATCCAAATGCTCTATGTCTGGATGAACGGTCGATTTTAAATGTCTCATCGAAAATACCACGGTCAATGTTTTGTGCGCATATTACCGAATTTCACACTTTAAATCATTGTTGTAGGCCAGGTACGTTCGAGCGCTTGTCAGGAAGTGATTGATATGACCTTCACAACAATACGCCAAGAACAGAAGTGTGACGTGCTAATCAGCAATAAATGAGAATATCTAAATTCTTATACGTCCCTCTTACTTTTAACATCGATAAGACAATAATCTCTTAAAGTTGCCTATAATCAATACAATACTCGCCCACCCCATGCGGAGATAAAGAATGAAAAAGACAAATTTAATGATGGCTATGGCTGCAACATTGGTACTGGCTGGTTGTTCAACTTACGAGGGAGCGACCCGATCAACTGAGTATACCTCCGTTGCAAATCCCGCAGCCGTATACTGTGTTCAGCAAGGTGGTGAGCTGGATACCGTGTCGGAAAACGGCGAACGTGTCACTTACTGTGTGCTGTCGGACAATGAACGCGTCGAGCAATGGGAATACTATCGCGAGAATCACAAAGAAAATGAGGGTGACAACTACTAATTATTTTTGTCGATACGTCACCTTCCCTCTATCACTTAGGAGCCTTTGGGCTCCTTTTTTATTTGATTTATCAAAGTGTTCTTACGTTGTTTTTACATATCTCTGACTTTACCGCACATCGACCCTATATCGAACAGTGTTCTATTCTTGACATTCCCCTGACATAACTTTCCACTTGGACAATAAAATTCCAAACACAGATCACACTAATTCACATTTCTTCCACATTTTCTGGGACAGGTGAGCAAGATGAAAACACAAATAGTAAAAGAAGCCGAGTCAGCCCCAAGCAACGTTGTTACTGAAAAATCAAAGCGCATTATTTATAAATCGAGTTTAAACGCCTTGATGATTGTCGCTATAAGTATTCTCGTTAACCTTAGTCTTCGTCTTGATTATGTCGTGTTGGGATCAAGCCTTGGCGAGCTTTCCGTTACAGAAACGCTCCAGCTTGTGATGCTTGCTATTGCATCATGGTCGTTTTTCAGCTTATCGAAACAACAGCCTCAGCTAAAGCATGCGGCTATTTTGATTGCAGGATTTTTTGCAGTACTGATTATTCGCGAAACGGACTATTGGACAGACATGATTCATCATGGCTCTTGGGTTTTCCCAGCACTTGCTGTCACCGCACTGGCTTGCGCCAAAGCTTACCAAGGTGGTAAAGGTACCATGAACGAAATGGCGACCATTTTAACGGTGCCACATATGAAGCTATTAGTTGGTGCTGTAATGCTATTATTAGTCTTCTCTCGTTTGTATGGTATGGGTAGTTTTTGGCAACAAGTGATGGACGAAAATTACATCCGTGATGTTAAAAATATCTCAGAAGAAGGTATAGAACTGCTTTGCTACTGTTTGATCGCATTAAGCGCCGTCCGCACAAAACGCGAGCTTAATGAATAGACTCTGGGTCAAAGCGACGGTTCAATGCCGTCAGTATCGGATGGAAGATACTTAATGCCTTTTCCGCAGCACCTACAGATTCATCCAAGGCCGTCATTTCGACGGCCTTTTTCATTTCTTCAATATGTTGCAAAGCCTCTTTATCGAGCGGTAAAGAGAGCAATTTGTAAATAGCATCTCTTGCGATCATCAGTGGCTTTTTTCGGACAATTGATAAATCTCGGAAAAATGCGCCATGCTTGATCCCTTCTAAATAAACTCGGTAGGTTGTGAGTTCATCGAGTAGCAAGAATGTCTCCGCCATAAGCCCTTTATGTGGGTATGGCACGCTAATATGTTTGCTGATATCCAGTGGAATATTGAGGGTCACCCCCATGGATTCGCAATCGGATTTAAGTACTCGTAATAAGCCTTGCTCATCCATCAAATTCTGGATATCAATGATTCGTTCGAGGTGGTAGTCATTAGACAGCAAGATAACCTCAACCGGATGCCCCGACCATAACTCGAACAACCCACTTTTGCACAAAACTTGGGAAACATAACGCATGTTTTGAAACGTGTTCAACGACTCCGTTTCTAAGAGTATATGACGTTCAGGGAACGGATTCACAGAGTCTGCGTTTAGGGTTCTAAAATACGCGTACATCGCCTCTGCTTCAGAAACACTTTGTCCTTGCGTTACTCCGCCACAAAAAATAATCGCCGTTCGCTCTGTCGGTAGTGATGCAGTCCTACAAGACAAAGCTTCGACTCTTGTTATGCCCTCAGAGGTCAACCTGTTATTGACGAGGCGTTTACCTAAAACGATGACGATGTTGTCTAACTTCATTTTAAAATCTCGCGCTTAGTTGGCAGTGTTACAAAAATCTTCTTTCACTCCCGACCCACAAGCTTTAACATCTAGTTAACAACACTGTTCTAGAGACCTTTATAAAGGTTCACTGCTAAAGGAAGTCAATTATGCTGTCGATTTTCGATATATTTAAAATTGGTGTCGGGCCATCCAGCTCCCACACTAATGGTCCTATGCTTGCCGGATTCCATTTCACTCAGCTAGTTAGCGACTCTATGGCGAAAGTGCATCGGGTGCAAGTGGACCTTTATGGCTCATTGTCACTGACAGGTAGAGGGCACCATACAGACCGAGCCACGGTCCTTGGTTTGATGGGAAATAAACCTGATACCATCAAAATGAGCAGTGCCAAAAGTGCGCTACAAAATACCATAGACAATAATACGCTCATGCTCGCCGGTACACACCAGATTGAGTTTAGCTACGACCATGACATCGTCTTTCATAGCGACAACCTTCCCCTGCATGAAAATGGCATGACGATTACGGCATTAGACGCAGCTGGAGATCAAGTAGCGTTTGAAATTTATTACTCCATTGGGGGCGGATTCATCGCCACCGCCGACGAACTAGAGAACGGCACGCAACAAAATGAGGTCGCAGTACCATTTCCGTTTACATCCGCAGATGAGATGCTGGAAAAAGCCGAGACGAACGGTTTCAGCTTGGGAGGCATGATCCTCCAAAACGAACTCGCATTTCGCTCAGACGAAGAAATTAACCAAAGAGCAGAGCAAATTTGGAAAGTGATGTCGCTCTGCATGCAACGTGGTTTCGATACGGAAGGGATTTTGGAAGGTGGTCTAAATGTCACTCGTCGAGCACCAAACCTTTTGAAAAAGCTCGAAGCCAACGCTGCAGTTGAAAACGATCCGATGGAGATCATGGATTGGATCAATCTCTTTGCCTTTGCGGTTAGTGAAGAAAATGCAGCAGGAGGGCAAGTCGTCACTTCTCCAACGAATGGTGCAGCAGGAGTGATTCCGGCGGTATTGATGTACTACCATCGCTTCATCAAAGAGCTCGATGTTAAACAGCTAAAAGACTTTCTCGCAGTCGCCGGCGCTATCGGCATCTTATATAAAACTAACGCGTCAATTTCTGGTGCAGAAGTGGGGTGTCAGGGAGAAGTTGGGGTTTCTTCATCCATGGCTGCCGCTGGCTTAACAGCGCTAAGAGGGGGCAGTAACGAGCAGATTTGTATTGCTGCGGAAATTGCGATGGAGCATTCATTGGGTATGACTTGTGACCCGATTGGCGGCTTGGTTCAAGTACCTTGTATTGAAAGAAATGCCATGGGAGCAATGAAAGCGATTAATGCATCGCGTATGGCATTAAAGCGCACAAGTAAATGCTTAATTTCGTTAGATAAAGTTATCGAAACCATGTATCAGACTGGTAAAGATATGAATAAAAAATACCGTGAAACCTCTTTGGGGGGCTTAGCTGTCATTCATATGGCACCGCCATGCGAATAATGGCAAGTGGTCATTGCGCTTAGCTTCTCACCATACGCTTATCTGGTAATTATGATCTGATGATATTACATATAGAAATGCCGCGTTCTTCGCGGCATTTTCTTAACAAGAAACTATTCGATTAATCACGTCGACCACGAAGTTCAATTTTTTGAGTTGCAGCATCCGAATGGATTGTTACACCGCCATAGGCCATTTCATTGCGACCCTTCAGCGTCAATTGAGAATCTGCACGCTCTACGTCAACCTGATTTTTCGTTGCCATCGTCATATCAATCGTGCCCGTGTATGACCCATCGCCAGCAAATGCTACGTTTGTTGAGCAAACCATCAAAACAAGTGCGATTAGTTTTTTCATACATCACCTCTATTATCGTTCTTACTTTCTTTCGGTGGAAAAACTGTAACAACAGAAACGCGCTCATACGAGGAAAGCCATTATTTACCAAATGGAAATCCATGCTAATAAACTGATGTAACCAAGAATAACTTATCGTTACCTTCAATAAATCAGGGATAAGGCAGCAACTTAAATTGACCAAGCGTTGTCTTTTCTTAAGAAATTCAGCGATATGATTTGTCGACAAAAGCCAAGCGAGACAATGTATGAGCGTTAATCTGGATATTCAAAATATTTTGGTATTAAAACGGATGTATGAGTTACGTAACGTCCGGTTAGTCGCAGAATCACTCGGTAAAACGTCAGGAGCAATCAGCAAAAATCTGACAAAGATGAAAACTCAGCTCAATGATCCGCTATTCGTTCAGACCAAAAATGGCTTTGAACCAACAGCTTTTGTGGAAGCGAACATTGCGCATTTTGAGCAAATAATCAACAGTATTGATTCCATCAAACCACAGCATTTTTCACCAGCTCATTTTGACGGCTCAATCACTATTTATGCCAACACATTATTTTGGGAGTACTTCGGTGACAAGTTTTACTTGGAGTTACTAAAGCACGCTCCAGAAGCAAAATTCTCATGTTTGCGCTGGGGTAGCGAAGCAAAAAAACGATTAATTGACGGTGAAAACGCCATTGCGATTCATTACTTTGATGAAGATCTGCCACAGTCAATTGTTCAGACCGAACTGGGGCGAGGAAAAGCGGTATTTTTTGTTCGACAAGATCATCCCGCTCAAAACTCCCAAGAGCTAGAAGAATACCCTTTTATACTTTTTAAAACGCCGGGATGGAACGACTACCGATACCCTGTGTTGGAAAGGCTCAAACATATGGGTTTTAGAACCACACCTAAAGTGGAAATTGAGCACCCAGCGATGATTCAAAAAGTGCTTTTGCAAACGAATCATTTTGGCATAACGATGAGTGGACATGTTCCTAAGGGTTGCCGAAGTATCGCGCTTCCTGCTGGGCTAGAGCTTGATGTTCGCTACGTGATGAGCTGTCGTCGCTCTCAACAGCAAGCTCCGGTAAATCAGTGGTTATTAGATGTCATTAAGCATGTCGCTCAGTCCTAGACTGATGACTTGCTACTGCTAATAATAGCCAAACCACACATGCGCTCTACTCACTCGCTGAACGAACATTAAAGACTCTGTATTAACCATTGAGCAAAGGTGTTTACGTGTGATTTTTCGGATGCTCGAACCATCATATAATGTGCACCAGAACTTGGCATATGCCAAGTTCCAACCTGGACTAATACGCCCTGTTGCAGCTCATCCTCAACAAGAAAGTCTCTTACCAACAACACGCCAAGTTGATTCATCGCAGCATGAATAGCAAGCAATGAATGCTCAAACTCGGCGACGACTTTGCTCACCTTCCCTTGATAACCTTGGTGCGCAAGCCAATCTTGCCAAGATTCATGATAACCGCTAGTACAGATTTTAGGCACTTTAGCTAACTGCGAGAGGTCATTTATCGGGTTTAAATGCATAAAGCCCGGGCTTGCGACAACGATCCAGTTTTCTTGGGTTAATCGTATGGCTTCTTGCTCTTGCCAATCTCCATCTCCGTTAATAATTTCGATATCCGCAATTGCACTGGCGTTTGGAACTGTATTAGCAGTGGTCGAGATTTTAAAGGAAATGTCTGGGAATTGTCGCTGAAAATCAGCCAATCTTGGCATTAACCACTGAGAGCAAAAGCTGTGAGCGACATGTAAGTTAACTTGCGTATTCTTGGGACGAGTAAATAAATGCTGCGTCGTGGTCGATAATGTTTGAAGCACATGATTAACCACAGGCCAGTATTCTTTTGCGGAGCAGGTCAGCGTAAGGTGAGTGCCCTTGCGCTCGAATAACGTCGCATTGAGCTGTGACTCTAGCGATTTCACCTGTTGGCTTACGGCCGCACGAGTCACATTTAGCTCCTCTGCGGCTTTTGTAAAACTCTGTAGTCGCGCCGTGGCTTCAAAAGCTCGGAGCAAATTGAGCGGCGGTAAACTTTGCATATCATTCTCCCAAACACTTGGCTGTCATGCTATGAACTGGTGATGACAAATTGATGAAGGTGCTGAGTTTACGTATGTTGAGCACATGTCAAAGCGTCCCGATATAACTATGTTTCTACACAACTACTGAGTTAGTTAAGCGGGATCAAAAAAGCCAGCGTGATACACGCTGGCTTTTGGAACTTTATCTTAAGCAGGAATTATTCTGCTTTTTCAGTTGTTTGGTATTCAAACGCAGGAACAACCACTTCAACACGACGGTTCATTTGACGACCTTGACGTGTTTCGTTGCTTGCCACTGGGTTAGCTTCACCCATGCCTTTCACTGTCATACGCTCAGCCGCAATACCTTTTGCTTGGAACTCGTCAGCAACGGCTTTCGCACGTTTTTCTGTGAGTTGCTTGTTGTAAGCCGCAGAACCTGTCGTATCGCTGTAACCCGTGATCTCAACTTGAGCTTGTGGGTAAGTATTCATCAAATCAACGGTACCAGAAAGGTTCGACGCGTCTTTCACTTCTGCACTTTCTAAGTCGAATTGTACTGTCGCTGTTGTTTGAGCAGGGTAAACATGATCTACAATGCGTGTTGCAGGACGTGCTTCTACTACCTCTTCAACGGCTTTTTCTTGAACGACAGGCTCAGAACCAAACTTGTAGTTGAAACCAATACCGAAGAAATCTGAATCCATGTCTTCAATTACATCATCAGACATATCTTGGTAGCGTTGGTATTCAGCACGTAGGCTCCAGTTGTAGTTGATTTGGTATTCAGCACCCAGAGAGCCAGTTGGTACGAAATCTTTCTCGTCACCAGCCATCATGTATGCAGCACCAACTTTCGCGAATAGATTCCAAGAATCCGTTAGTGGTAGGTTAAATTTAGGAGCAAGCGTCAACGCCCAAAGGTCACCATCAACGGTGTTTAGGCCAGGCTTTTTGAAGTTTGCAGTGAAGTCACCAAGGTAATCAACACCATACTCTGCTGCAACGTACTTGTTGAAGCTGTAGCCTAAATGCATAGATGCTGCAAAACTGTCGTCGTCACAAGGTTCGTTTAGGTAACACGCATCGTTTAGAGAGTTGTAACCTACTTTACCGCCCATGTAAGTGTCAGCAAGTGCAACGTTTGAGATCACACCACCAGCAAGTACAGTAGCCACTGCTATAGCGATTTTTTTCATTATTCTTTTCCTTTTTCTTGTACACAAAGCAACACACCGCGGCAGCATACTGCCGTAAAATATGAAGCCGTAACTTTCTCTTTTCTTCGAATAGAAATAGCTAAATAGCGTAGGAAAGAATCAAAAATGATATTCAAACGCCAATGACGTAAAACGGAAAAAGGTAACCTCAAGACCATCTATTCATGAGCTTCATCCGCATACCCAACCGAAAAATAAAGCTCGTTGCGTTGGTTTAGCCATAGTCAATTCGTTGCGGAGAATATCACAAAGAAGCCAACTTTCTGTGACGCAAATCACCATAAAAAGCCACTTTCTCAAATTTAAGAATCATCATTTAAGCTTGTGAATGGCAACAAATTTTTACAGGGGAGCGTGGATATGGAGAGCACAAAAAAACAGCTCATTTAAAATGAGCTGTTTTCGAAATAATGAAAAAGCGTTAACTCGTCGCGCTAAATTTTATCCGCTACGGTTAACGTTGCAGCTAATACATCTTGTCCAAACAAGACACTACGCTCAGGAGACCAACCGTAAAGTGGATCTGGGTGATTGTTGTTATCTTTAAATGGCATTTCGATTGTGTAAGACAAGCATTTGAACTGCTCTGCAACCCAATTTGAACCCACAGTCAAATTCGCTTTACCAGGCTCATCTTTATCGTAACCAATCTCATCTTGGAACTCTGGCGTAATAGTCAGTAACGCTTGCTTAAATGATGTCTCTAAAGCGGCAAGATTTTCATCGTAAGAAGGAATACCTTCTGAGCCAGCGACGAAGTTATACGGAATCGCTTCATCGCCATGAATATCTAAAAACATGTCAACACCCGTTTCCAGCATGCGCTGACGCACAAGGTAGACTTCTGGGCTCTTTTCCATTGATGGCGTTTGCCATTCACGATTTAGGTTTACGCCTACTGCGTTGGTACGCAAGTGACCGCGAATACCACCGTCTGGGTTCATGTTTGGTACGACGTAAAGCACCGCTTTTTCAAGCAATGCACGCGCAACCGTGTCGTTTTCATCTAACAGACGTTGGATCATACCTTCCATGAACCATTCCGCCATTGTCTCACCTGGGTGCTGACGTGCAATCATCCAGATTTTCTTTTTACCTTCTTCTGGCTCACCGAAAGTAAGCAAGCTCATGTCGTTGCCGTCTAATGTGTGGCCTAGTGTTTCAAGTTGGCAGTGGTGCGCGCTTTGTGCCATGTGTAACAAGTCTAAATGACGATCGTACGTGTATGGCGCAAAGTACGCGAAGTAAATTGAGCTGCGCTCAGGGATTACAGTGAAAGTCAGCGTGTCGCCATCGAACTCTGCCGGTACTCGGAACCATTCTTCACGATCGTAAGACGCAACCACATCGTAACCTTGCCATCCTTCTGGATAAGCCGATTTAGCCAAATCAAGCAATTTGATGGTGTGCGATTGCTCAGCTTCTGTCTCAAGACGGAAGTGGAACCACTGGTAGAATTCCGACATATTGTCGTTAGGAATTTTGAGTTGGATGTCGTTTTTGTCGTCCGCTTTCACTACGTGAATGCTGCCGCTATCGAAGTTGCTGAATACTTTCATTTTATGACTCACCTTTTAAATCTGAGCTTGAAAGACAGAGGCTAACACAAGGCTTCATCGCGCCCCAATGACTTTCACTGCAAACTGTCTCGTTTGTGGCTAAAGTCTTCAGTTTAGTCAAGCTTATCCGCTTTGCCTGCTGGTCCCGCGAGTTTTGCTAGCCACTTATCCCAGATGAATGGCGTCTGCTCGTTATCTTCTGCTTCCTCTTTGCGACGTACCGCGTTGCGCACTATCATAGCCCCGGTCCAGCGAAGCGGTTCTGGCGGGAAACACCCCAACGGTCCTTTGGCTAAACCACTGTTCGTCCACTCGTTATCGATTCCCAATATCAATGAAGATAGGATCTTTCCGCCCATTCGAGTCTGCGCTACACCATTGCCTGAATAACCAAATCCGTAAAAGATATTGCTCTGTTTATCTAGCTCGCCGAAAAAAGGGAAACCAGTAGCAGAACGATCAGAGCCCCCCGTCCATGAATAAGCAAACTCCTCCCCTCTCAAATGAGGAAACAACTTATCGAACGACTTGCGCAGTAGACCTTGGTAGCGTGTTGGCTTGTTAAACATTGCGTCAACTTGGTTATTGAAAGAAAACTGATTGCCGCCTTTCCCCAACATCAAACGGCCATCTGGCGTATCTCGGTAATAGTGGACGAAGATACGTGAATCCAACACGCTAGAACCTGCCTGCCAACCAGATAGAGGTAGTGCGTCACCAAGCGGCCTGGTGATCACCATGTCGGAAGAGACCACCACGATACTGTTTTTGAACTGTTTAAACTGCTCCACCATCCATGCATTTAATGCCAATACCACCTGCTGCGCTTGAATGTTTCCTTTAGGTGTACAGACAATGGCAGGTTTTCCATAATCTAGACGCGTCATCGGCGTGTCCTCATAAACTTCTACACCCAGATCAATAGCAACACGGCGTAACCCTCTCGCTAATAATGCAGGTTGAACGCTGGCTGCAACTGGAGAGTGAAAGCCTTCTATATGTCGAGGTGAACCCGCATTGGCACGCAGTTCCTCCACCGAGCAACGACGCCAACTGTTCACTTCTAATCGCTTTAACTCGTCCACAACTGGCTGCATTCCCCCAGTTTGAGCCTGATTGGTTGCAGTGTAATAAACCCCTTTCAACGATAAGTGCGCATCGATGTTGTGCTGCTGACAAAAGTCGTCAATCTCGAGCACTGCTTGTTCCGACTCTTTTACTAACCAAGCAGCATGTTCTTCACCGAATAACCGTTTCAATGTCGGAAACTTGGTAGACCAAGTCAGCATACAACCGCCGTTTGCGCCCGATGCACCACTGCCACAAAGGCCTTTTTCAATCACGACTACCTTTTTTTCCGGAGATTGCTGCTTAATCATAATCGCGGTCCAAAGTCCGGTGTATCCGCCACCAACAATCGCAACGTCAGTATTAATGTTCTGCTGTAACGGTTGTGGCGTTTCTGGTTGCTCAGCTTCAATTGCCTGCTTGAACCAATATGAATGATGTGTCATCGGGTATCCTTTGTAGAAGTGACGCACACAACCGTGCTTTGTCACCACTTTACAAACCTACCGAATATTCAACGAGCTAGAAAAACTTACGCTGAGCATTAGAAAATATTTAGCTCCTATCCCAAAAGGGGTTTATTCCAAACAATGAGGCCACAAGCAAAATGCGACATGGCCTCGTAGTTTTCTATTTCTTATCCCAACGAACAAGCAATCTACGATAATGGTTTAACCAGCTATGGGTTCGCTCCACTACCCAACTATGAGCCTTAAAATCATCCGATTGTTTTAAGCTAGCTGCCTCTTCTTCTCGTGATTGAACATGAGGGATGTAGTTCAAAGTAACCAGTTCATCATGTAACCTCTGTCGAGATACAGTGGCGCTTGTAAAGGTGGTCGATAGCTTTCTAATGCATCTAAAGTTTGAAGTACCCATTTGATATCGTGAACGTTGGCACCACGCTGACTACAGCAAGTGGCAATCCATTCGCATCCGTCAACAAACTGCGTTTTATGCCTTGTTTTTGGGTTCTTTGCTGTTTTTTTGAGCCAGATAAAGGCACTTTAGTTTGGCAGCCATCCATTGATATAGAGCGCCAATCAACACCAACGTAAATCATGCCATTTTGCCAAAATCACTCAAAAACGCCTGCATCTCGCCACTCTTGAAAGCGACGATGTGCGAAGCTAGAGGTACAAATGCCCGTTGCGTTAAGCGCATTCCACTGACAACCAGTTCTAAAGACAAAAAGAATGCCGTTCATCGCATCACTATTATCGACTCGTTTTCGATGCGTACCGAAGGATGGTTAGTCTTATGAACGGGCAACAATGGCTCAATTTTTCCCAGAGCACATTAAAGATCAGGTATTATGTTGAACTCATTTACAGTATTTTCAATAGGTGTTGATTTAGCTCAGGCAACACCTATTGAGATAGGTTCTTAGCTCGAGGGCTGCGATATCACTTGGGAAGTCGACGATTGATTATTACATGGGGGTCGCTAAATAGAGTTTGTCTTTGTCTCTATCGACATACACCACATAAGGGACATTGCCAACACGAAATCCATAGGGCTCAACGGCAGCTTCTATCGGAATAACTCGTTCGATTTTACGGTTGAGTAAATCAACTCGCCAGATGCAGGCATAGGCTGATGAGTTATCAAAATAGATTTCATAACTATCGCCCCCCCAAGAAAGGTTATTGATCACCCAGTTTTCGTAGTGATCATTAATCAGAATGCTTTTATGGTAGGGGCTTTCAACGAGTAATTGGCCGTCATCGCTGCTTATTTGACTTTGTTGGTCGGCTGATACTAGCGGTACGGACGAATAGCGTCCTTTGTGCGGAGGTGGCACATAGGGAACCTGTACCAGAGAGGGGGATGCTGCAGTGAGATCTAGCTCAAAATAATCATCCTGTTTGTTTTTTATATACAGCAGTGATTCTTCGATACTATGGACATAGACCTGTTCAGGTGCTGTGAATACGGTCTTTTTGTTACCCGTTAGCAAATCAAGCGTCTTTATATCATTGCCAAGATTATAAATTAGCTCAATACGATCCTTATATTGAGCGACAAGGAAGTTTTCCTCACTAGCCATTTCATTGATGTCGATGAGCGCTTTATGTCCCCACCAGTTGTATGGGTCGACGGTAAAATCTGTCGTTATTGTTTTTTCTAGCTCAGTAAGGTGTTCCGGTGAGTAATCATTGTCGCTTTTGCTCTGTACCATACCGGTATTGAGCTGTGCGACTTGCTGTTGCGTTGTTTCGTTGGTTTGATAAGCGCGTAATGAATAGTATTCGGTACGTTTGTTAACGGATTGGGGTTGCAGGGGGCCTTCTGTGTTAAAGACATAGGCAACCATCATAGAGCGTTCGTCGCCAAGGAAGAGAAGACGGGTCTTGCCATCGTTGGGTATAACACCGTCGAAGGGAATGCGAATTGCTTTATTTTCGGTGTCCGCCTTTAGTAAGGTTAGTGATGTCCCTTGTGTTAATGTTTTGGGGCCAATACATTCTATCGAGTCATGATTTGCGACTTTGCCTTGCCAAGATGCCGGCACGGAAAGGAAGTTTTTGTCAAAAGCACAACTTGAGCGAGTAAGCCGTGTATCAATCCGTGATTCGGTTTGCTTAAGTGAACATAGGCCAAGGTTGGTTTGTATTGCTTGGGCGATACGGGAATGTTTCTGTAACGTATCGGCCTTAACAAGGGAGGCTATGTCGTCACATGCTTTTTGATTATCGCTCCGTGATGCCGCGAGAGAATAGTCGCTAAGCAGCCATAGTGTTTCTACTGACGGTGAATGCGCCGAAAACAAAGCTGGGCAACTATCAGCATAAAGATAAGCTGCGTAGTAGGCTGCTGTGTAATCTTTTTTCTGATAATGCTTTAAAAATAGTGCTCGCGTTTTAGCAGTGGTTGTATCGTTGCATGCATTGTTTTCCGTATTGGCTTTAAGCGCAGTGGGAAGTGCAAAAAATCCAACCATGACAAGCGGTAAGATAATTTTTCTCATTAACTGGTGTAATTGTTGTTTATGGTATCAGCACTATAACAGAAAATAGTGGCAAGGCGGTGATGTTAAGTCAGCGAAACAGAGCCAGCGAAAGAGTTGAGCAGTTTCATTCTGGTTTGTGGTCGGTATGAACAGTGCTAAGAATCAAAAGGATTGTCGCTCATAGCCAGCAAAAGGTGCTTTAGTTTGGCAGCCATTGATCTAGAACGCCAATCAACACCCTCGTAAATCAGACCATTTTGCCAAAATAGCTCAAAAACGCCTGCATCTCACCACTATTGAAAGCTACGATGCGCAGAGCTAGAGGTACAAATACCCGTTGTGTTAAGCGCATTCCATTGACAACTAGTTCTGAGAACAAAAAGAATGCCATTCATCGCATCACGATTATCGACTCGTTTTCAATGCGTACCGAGAGGATGGTTAGTCTTGTGAGCGGGCAACAATGGCTCTATTTTTTCCCAGAGCGCATCGAAGATTAGGTATTGTGTTGAACTCATTTACAGTGTTTTCAATAGGTGTTGATTTAACTCAGGCAACACCTATTGAGATAGGTTCTTACGAGATATTACATTTAAGACACACATTCATCAGGAATATATATTTAATAATAAAAAGGGGAGCAAATGCTCCCCAAAAATAATAAAACGAATTCACAACAAGGATTAAATAGGCAATAGAGTTATAAATGCTAGCGAATAAATTAATTAACGATTACCAGGTTCACGCATGCGGTACTCGTATTGAACATTGAGAATAGGCTGGTAAACAACTTGCCCGTCACTTTGCAAGAACTCATTTACCATGACTTTTGAGTCAGTGATAGAAAACGATTGGCGATCAACATACGTTGTAAGGCTCGTAAACTCATCACGGAGTTGTCCAGATGATTTATTTTGGTAGCTTTGGATCATGTCTCGGCCCATTTCATAAGCCGCTTGTTTGCTATCCATTACGTCGCCATGGATAGTTTCGGTATCGTTTGTCCACTGATAACCACTAGCAAGAGCCATAGAAGGTGCAGCAATCAGAGCAATCGTACTTGCTAAAGTTGTTAAGCGTTTCATAAACCTCTCCTTACTTACCTTTACATCGGGCCAAAATTGGCTCGATACTTATAAGGTACGTATAAAGACCTAAAACACGTCAAAACAATTTCAAATAATGTTCAATTTTCGTTCAACTTATTTCACATTAACTTAGCAACTCAACGTCATATTCAGCCGACATTCGCATTTTCTTTCTTTTGAACAATGGGTTTCAACCTGACACTTCCTTACCAAACCATACAATACCTAAGGTCAATTTTCTCTTAGAATTCCAGCAAAAGAACAGTGTTCAAAACCTTACACAAACGTCGGACACAGCAAAAATCACCTCTTTTCAGTCGTGCTTTGCATTCCTCCTTTTCGGGTTCTTCGCTGCTCGTCCGTCGGTTCTTAATTGTCGCTATTGAGCACAAGTTAATCTGGAGTGAAAATGACCGCGAACAAATCCATTTTTTACCATAGCAAATCGATTTACTCAGATGATTATGCTGATGTCTACAAGCCAATTTGGACCTACAGAGCTAAATTCATCTTACGTGCGCTTTATTACAAACGTGCATTTAAGCACCTTTCAGACAATATTGAATCGTCATTGTTAGAGTTGCTTTGTACACGTACGCATCGGTTTTTAGAGAAACCGTTTCGTCCGTATATCATCAAAAACAACTCAGCGTTCGATCGTTCTAACTTGGTAGTTGATCACTATAAAACGATTTCAGAACTGTTTTCTAAACAAACAATCGAAGAAATCTACACAGACTCGAAAGGCCTAACATTAGCCTCTTTTGAAATTGACGAAATACTGTACTCGGTGAGATTAGTATACGAAGCACGTTATCAAAAAGAAGGCGACATGAGCCTAGTGCTGCACAGCGCTGAAGATGGCAACTTCTACACGCTCTCTTTTACGCTAGGTCACATCGAATCTGGACGCAGCATTATGATTGGCGGCTTACAAGGACCGCGAAGCAGTGAAGAAAACAACGCGAAAATTAAAAAGCTAACTCGTAAGCTTTACGGACAGAGACCAAAAAGCTTGATGGTGAGCTTGCTCACTTTGCTCGCACAAATTTGGGAAGTAAATACGATTCTAGCGGTGAAAACGCAGTCCCATACTTACGCAGCTAAACGTTACAGCAAAGGGCGAATAAAAACGGATTACGATGCACTCTGGCAAGAATTGGGCGGCACCGAATACAATCGTCATTTTTACTCAATTGATGTAAATGCACCCCGTCGAGATATCGAAGGCATGTCGCGCTCTAAGCGTTCGATGTATCGTCGCCGTTATGAATGGCTAGACAACACCAAGATCACTTTCGAACAAATATTAAAAGGCGAGCAAGCTAAAAGCTAAGGAGAAACGTTCATGCGTTATTCATTCATTACTGCTTTAGTGCTGTCGGCTTTTTCTTTGTCAGCCAATGCAGAAACCAGTGAGCACATCATAGGTACAAACATTGGCTATGGCGATGTGAACTACGATGCTCCGACAAGCAAAGAATCAGGCGACATGTTCTTAGGTGAAATATATTACCGCTACATGCCAACACATAACTTTGGTATCGAAGCAGGTTATAAAGGCGCGTTTGACGGTATCGGCTCGATACTCGTGAGTCCGATTTCAGAAGTCACCGATACGAGCTTCTCCGGACCTCGCTTGAGTGGCTATGCCAGCTATCCACTTGGTGCTGGTTTCGAACTTTACGGTAAAGCAGGTATGACGCTCTACACCCTTGAGTACACTTACAAGGTGAATGGACAGAGCCGAAACATTGAACACACTAGCGTTGGCGGTGAAGCGGCGGCAGGATTAGGATGGAGCTACAAGCACTTTGGTTTAAACGCAGAGTATGTGTACTCAAAGAACAGTGATTTTGATTCTGGTGGCGTGATGTTCGGCGCTCAATTGCGTTTCTGACGTCCCTTATACTCCTACCCCTTCCCCAAAAACTAAAAAAAGAAAAAGGCAGCAATGGCCTGAATCGCTGCCTTTTTCTTTCATCAATATGAGTCAGTTCGTCAACGCAAGAATGATCCCCGCCACGATAGAAGTAACGCCAAGCCCTCGGGTGAGATACCATTTCTCAGACAGAAACCAAATCCCCATAAACAACCCAAACACAATGCTGATTTGCCTTAGTGCCACCACCAAACTCACGTTGTCGGTCATGGTCATCGCAAACAGCACCAAGCCGTAGGTGGATGCCATCATTACCCCTGCCATGCTGGCTGTTTTGCGGATCTGCCACGCTGTCTTAATCTCATCTGGCTTGCCTGTAGCCAAGCACCACACAAGGGCAGGAATACCAATTGCCCAAAACTGCACGCCTAAGTAAAAGATCGCACTGTACTGATCATTCAAGATCTCTGACGCTTGCCCTGTAAGTAAACTCAGCGCTTCTTTATCGACCACCGAGTAACCCGTTGTGCCTATTGCGGCAATCAATGCCCAGAACACACCAACGTTCAAATAAGAGCCCAATGTCATCTGACGAAAATTCGTCAGTGGTACCAGCATACAACCAAGGGTAATCAGCAAGAACCCAAGCCACTGCTGACTGGATAGTTCATGTCCCAATGCCACACTGATTGCGCCGACCATCATCACAGGCAGTGCCCGAGCAATGGGATAAACCACACCCACGTCTGCGTGCTTATAAGCGACAATCAAACCGACTAGATAGACCATTTGTGAAATGCCGCTAATGAACAGCAATCCCCAAAATTCACTCGGTAATGATGTCCAGCCAATGGTCGCCAAATACCAAATCAAATAAGGGGTAAGAATGGCACATGCAGAAAAGCTGGCCGCCATAGTAAACGCGAGTCCAGAGCCTGAGTTGCTTTTGCCAAGGATATTCCAACCCGCATGGAGAACAGCAGAAAAAACGACGAGACCAATCGCCAACAAATCCATTTCAATGTTCCTGTCTGAATAAAATAAAGGCCCCGAGATGGAGCCTTAGATGATGAGAAAATCCACTTAACGATTGAGTTCCGCAAGAGATTCAATGCTGATGGCATCGTGTCGCCAATACTCGATATCGCAATCAATCAACTCACCGTGCTGGTTGTAGTTGATGCGCTCCACTACCATCGCTGGCGTACCGGCTGTCGCACGCAGTGCCTGAGCCATTTCCCCCAACAAAGTGCTGGTTGAAATGCGGTAGCGAATCTTTTGATACGTCACGCCATAATGATCACGGTAAATGTCCGTCAGTGAATTTGATAAATCGTAGTCCAACAGGTTCGGAAACAGCTCTGGGCGAATGTAGTTTGTTACGAACACCACAGGTCTGTCTTCAAGGTATCGCACACGGTCAACTCGATACACATCCGAGAAAGGCTGCAAGTCCAGCAAACGCGCCGCTTGTTTGTTTGCCAACGTCCCTTTTGCTGCAACCAACTCCGTTTTTGGCACACGATTTTGCGCTTTCGCCATGTTCGGGAAGTTTAGCGTTTGGGTTGGGTCGTAACGCAATGGCTCAGGTGAGATAAACCAACCTCGGCGATCTTCGCGATAGATTCGACCTTCCGCTTCTAGCAGTGATAAAGCTTCACGCAGAGTGACGCGTGTAGTATCGAACGACTCCGCCAACTTACGCTCTGCTGGCAGTTTTTGACGCGGCGATAGCATGCCCGCTTCAATCTGTTCAACAATCGAATCTTTAATTTTTACGTATTGCACGAAGTGTCCTTATCTTTTGCGCCAAGCTTGTGTGCGATTTTCTAACAATTTACCCAAAGTCATCTGAACAATCTTCGCAATTGCGGCAGCCATCATGATCATGACAGCCATTGCCGCTGCAGCGCCAGTTTGACCTGCATCGTCCATATTCAGAATCGAGACCGAAGCCGGAATCGTATCGGTTGAGTAAAGGAATACTACCGCAGAAGTGGTGGTCAATGCATTAACAAACAAGTAAGTCGCAATGTCCAAAATCGCAGGTAAACACACAGGTAATGTCACTTTAAAGAACAACTTGTATTGAGGAAGCTTCACCGATGCCGCCGTGGCTTCAATCTCCGATGGCAACTGCTTTAGAGCTGTCAGGGCGGTCATGTGACCTACTGTGTAGTAATGCACTACCGTGTTAATTACCAAGAATGCCATGGTGCCATAAAGTACGTTCAAAGGATTGTTCGCATCGTTGAAGTAAAAGATGTAGCCCAAGCCAAGCACCATACCCGGAACCGCCATCGGCACCACGCTGAGCATTTGCATCACTTGGCGAATTGGACCAAACGCGCGCCCTTTCTCAATGCAGTAAGCACCAACAAAGATGATGGCTGTACCAATAACTGCCGTCCAACCTGCCAGCGTTAGCGAGTTGAAGAATGGGCTCCAACCGTAAGTGCTCATTTCGGCAAAGTTGTAGTTGTTTAGCGTCAGCGCTTTGTTCCAAGGCCAGAATGTAACTAACGAGCCATACACCGCCATGCCTAGCACTGCCGACACTGCGATAGAAATGATGCTGCAGTAAACCAAACAAATGCTGTCGCGCGCTTTGTTAGGTTCTGGCTGATAAGGCACCGAGCGTGTGTCGAATAAGCTCTTTTGCTTTTTCTGTACCCAGCGGTCTGCGCCGAACGCCATTACCGCAGGGAATAACAACATAATGCTAGTCACCGCACCCATGGCAAAGTTTTGCTGTCCCACGACTTGCTTGAAGATGTCAGTCGCCAGAACGTTGTAGCTGCCCCCAATCACTTTCGGCACACCAAAGTCCGTGATAACCAATGTAAAAACCACAATAAGCGTACTGATCAAACCGTATTTCGCCGCAGGTAACGTCACCATAAAGAAGGTTTTGATGGGTGAAGTTTTAAGTGCGCGCGCTGCTTCATACAAACGGGCATCTGAAGTACGCAGCGAAGTGGTTAAGATCATTAATGCATGAGGGAAGGTCCAGAAAATCAAACCCATCGAGATACCAATCACGCCGTAAACCGAGTTTCCTAACAGCATCTCTTTGGCAATGCCTTGATTACCGAAAAGGAAGATCAAACTGATCGCCGGCAACAACGAAGGCGCGAGAATCGGCGCAGTACCTAGGATTTGGAACAAACCTTTAAACGGCATACATGAACGAGTCAGCGCGTAGGCATAACCGAATGCAAGCACACCCACTACCGAGGTGACAATCACGCCCAAAGTGAAGGTGTTGCCCACCGACACCCACAAGCTTGAAGAGGAAAAGTACGTCGCAAAGTTTGCCAGACCGACAAATTCGCCATTGGCATTTTGCACACTCTTGGTCAACATTGCCCAAAGCGGCATTAAGATGAACAGCACCATCATGGTCGACAAGCCAGCGAGCAAACCAAACAACACAAGGTTGTCGCGGCTAACACGTCCGAGTAAAGATTTTGCTTTGTCTTGTGTGGTCAAGCTATTCATCGTCATTGTCTTCACATCCATGTTTACACCTACGCTGCTAGCGCTTTATCAACCGAGGGCACGGCGTAACCATGCAGCCCTTCTTCAGCAAACTGGATGTAACGTACATCGCCCGCCTTGATATTGAGTTTTTGAACCGTTTCCACAGGCACATCCACGACGATGGTTTTCGTTGAGCTGTCGTTTTGCAATACGCAATCAATGCGGAAAAACGCCCCCAGAAACTCGGTTGCGGTAACTCGCACAGGTAAAGAGTTGGTGTAGTTTTCAACGAACTTGATGCTTTCAGGACGCACCGCAAGGTCGAAGCGGTCACCACGTTGGATCTTACGATTGGTCAAGCTTGGCGCTGGCATTAGGGTTTCTGCAATGCGTACTTGGGAGTCCGTTGCTACTGAGGTTTCAATAAAGTTCATGCTGCCGACAAACTCAGCGACAAAGCGCGTTGCTGGTTGTTGGTAGATCTCTTGAGGTGTACCGACTTGCTCAATCACGCCATGGTTCATCACCACAATGCGATCCGCCATCGACAATGCTTCGTCCTGATCGTGCGTAACCATGATGGTGGTGATGCCCAGCTTACGTTGCAGCTTACAAATCTCGTCACGTAAGTGAACACGTACTTTTGCATCTAGCGCCGATAATGGCTCATCAAGCAGCAGTAGACCCGGAGACAAAGCTAATGCACGAGCCAAAGCAACACGCTGCTGCTGGCCACCAGAAAGTTGGTTAGGGAATTTCTCGCCGGAGGTTGGAAGACCAATGGTTTCTAACCAATAATCCACCTTCTCTAACGCTTCTTTGGTCGACATGCCTTGGTTCTTCAAACCCACTGCAATGTTCTCTTGCACAGTTAGGTTCGGAAACAGCGCGTAAGATTGGAATACGATGCCGAAATCGCGCTTCTCTGGTGGTAGGAATGTGGTCTCTTGACCGTTTTGAAAAATCGCACCAGACGTTGGCAAGTCTAAACCTGCAATGGCACGTAGCAGAGTGGTTTTACCGCAGCCAGAAGGACCAAGAAAACAAACAAACTCGCCCTTTTCAATCGCTAGCGAGATTTTCTTTAATGCAGTGAACTGTCCGAATTGCTTCACTACATTTTCAATATTTAGGTAATGTTGGTTAGTTGACATAACACATGCTCCAAATGGTATATACCAACTTTAGTTTTGGAGTGTTACGTTCCAATGACAAATTTATAGCCAGAAGATGACAAATAGATGAAGAGAAGCGAAGTTTGTTTACGTGACAATTAGAGATTCCCGACTCGCTCCTTCGTCACTCTCGAGAATGACGTGGTGAGTGTGGATTATAAATTCTGAATCACACGTATTGCCTAGAATTACGAGCTTTGACTTACACTCCATATGCTTAATATCGTCATTCCGGACGAGCCTAAGCGAGCCATCCGGAATTTCTTACAAGCACTATTTTCTGAGATTCCCGACTCACTCCTCCGTCGCTCTCGAGAATGACGTTGTGAGTGCGGATAGAAGCTCCCAACTTTCTTAAGTCCGTCATTCCAGCGAACCTAGGTGAGACTAGGAATCTACTTTCAGCAAACTCTGAAATAACAGAGAAACAAAAAATCCACCTCAACCGAGGTGGATTTCAGTATTCCACTCAAAGCAAATTCGATTAAGACTTTGGTTCTGATTTCGCGTCGAACTTCTCAGACCATGCCGCTAGAATCTCTGCACGCTTGCTGCCCATTTGCGCGAAGTCCATCTTCGCCATGTTCTCTTGAACGTTCGGGAAGTTAGACACAGTCGCTTTCACTTCTTTATGTGCAACCACTGGGTACATTTCTACGTAAAGCTCGTTTGCTGCTTTAGAGATTGACCAGTCGACAACACGTTTCGCTGCATCAGACTCTTTTACTAGACCAACGGCTTCTGATTCCCAGCCGATGCCTTTTGGTGTGATCACCGCTAGTGGTGCACCTTGTGTTTTCAGCTTCGCGCCGCGGCTTGCCATCGAGATACCGATAGCCACTTCACCCATACCCGCTTGAACACATGGCTTAGAGCCAGAGTGCGTGTAGTGTGCAATGTTCTTGTCTAAGTCACGCATGTAATTCCATGCCTGATCTTCACCCATGTTTTGTAGCCAAGCAGAAACCTGCATGTAGCCAGTGCCTGAAGACGCTGGGTTCGGCATTGCAATGTGACCTTTGTAAACCGGCTTCGTTAGGTCTTCCCAAGACGTTGGTTTCGGTAGGTTAAGTTGTTTCGCTACCGCTTCGTTGAAACAAACTGCGTTAAAGAACGCATCGTTACCGAACCAAGCTTGGTTTGATTGAGGGTCGTTTAGGTTCGCGTGCAGCTCTTCCAAACCTTTTGGTGTGTAAGGCTTAAGAAGACCTTCATCTTTAAGCAGTGCCATTGACGAGCCAGCAAGACCCCAAACCACTTCCGCTTGAGGGTTGTTCTTTTCTGCCAGCAATTTCGCCGTCATGATACCGGTTGAATCGCGAACCCACTTAATCTTGATATCTGGGTTATCTTTCTCAAACGCAGACTTGTATTTAGCAAGAATGTCAGTTTCGAAAGCGGTGTAAACCGTGACTTCCTGTGCTGCCATTGCATTCGTAGCTAGCAGAGAGACAAGTGCAGCCAGCGATCCTTTCATCAAACGGTTTTTCATCATTTTCTCCAGTTAATTTGGCTAAGTTTTCATTTGGTCTGTACCAGTTGACGATAACCACCCTACTGAGCCTTTGTGACGAAATCATGACCATTAAATGGCAGTTTTACGAAAATTTGCGATGAATAATTGTTCAAATGATCCGCTATTTTCTGGATGTTAAAGTTTTATGAAATTGAAGATTCGCCTATTTACTGCCCTTTTCTTCCTCGCTAGAGTGAACTCGAAATTTGGTGTAGACCAACTAGATTATTCTGATGGAAATCGAGATGAAAAACGAATACCTACTACTGACTCCAGGTCCTCTATCTACTTCTGAAACGGTACGTGAAGCCATGCTGAAAGACTGGTGTACTTGGGATGATGAATACAACAAAGACATTGTAGAAGTGATCCGCACTAAGCTTGTAAAACTGGCGACGGAGCAAGACGGCTACACCAGCGTACTAATGCAAGGTAGCGGCACAGCATCAGTAGAAGCGACGATTGGCAGTGCCATTGGCAAAGATGGAAAGTTGTTGGTTGTCGACAACGGCGCTTACGGTGCGCGTATCGCTCAGATCGCTGATTACCTAAATATTCCATGCCATGTAGTTTCCCCAGGCGAAACATCACAGCCACACTTGAACGAGGTGGAAACTGCATTGGCATCGGATCCTACAATCACACACGTGGCAATTGTTCACTGTGAGACAACCACTGGCATGCTTAACCCAATTGAGGCATTTGCTTCTGCGGCAAAAGCACACGGTAAAGTGGTGATTCTCGATGCCATGTCGAGCTTTGGTGGCATTCCTATCGATATCGCCGACCTAGGCATCGATTTCATGATCAGCTCTGCAAACAAATGTATTCAAGGCGTACCGGGCTTTGGCTTTGTGATTGCGAAACAAACTGAGCTAGAAAAGTGCCAAGGTCAGGCACGTTCTTTGAACCTTGATCTTTACGACCAGTGGCACTGCATGGAAGTGAACCACGGCAAATGGCGTTTTACGTCTCCAACGCACACGGTTCGCGCTTTCTATCAAGCCTTGTTAGAGCTGGAACAAGAAGGCGGCATTGAGGCTCGTCATAACCGTTACCAAACTAACCAGAAAACACTGGTTGCAGGTATGCGTTCTTTGGGTTTTGAGCCACTACTGAGTGATGACCTTCACTCGCCAATCATCACTTCTTTCTACTCTCCGACGCACAGTGATTACCAATTCAAAGCGTTCTACACACGTTTGAAAGAGCAGGGCTTCGTGATTTATCCGGGTAAGGTGTCGAACGCAGATTGCTTCCGTATCGGCAACATTGGCGAAGTTTACCCAGCAGATATCGAGCGCTTAATCGGTGCAATTGAAAAAGCAATGTACTGGCAAGTTGCGTAAAGCAGCCTTCTGATTGAGAGAGCGTTATGACTCAGAATATCAAACCGACCCATTTCCGTAGTGAAGGCGATATCAACACGACACCAGCGCGCCAAGCTTGGAATGCATCGATGGACGACGAACGCACGCAAACATTATTGAAGCGTGATTCGGAAGTCTTTCTTCATCAAGCCATGTCAACACCTTGCTTAGATACCTTGGAAGCAGCGGAAGGCATCTATATCCAAGATACTACCGGCAAAAAGTACATGGATTTCCATGGCAATAACGTCCATCAACTGGGCTACGGTCACCCGCATGTGATTAAACGTGTGCAAGAGCAAATTGCCAAACTGCCGTTTTCACCACGTCGTTTTACCAACGAGACCGCGATTGAATGTGCCGAAAAACTCACCCAAATCTGTGGCGGCGAATTGAACCGCGTGTTGTTTGCTCCAGGTGGCACATCTGCAGTGGGCATGGCACTTAAACTAGCGCGCCACATCACGGGCAACTACAAGGTGGTGTCTCTGTGGGATTCCTTCCACGGCGCATCGTTGGATGCCATCTCAGTGGGCGGCGAAGCGTGTTTCCGCCAAGGTATGGGACCATTAATGGCAGGTGTTGAGCGAATCCCACCAGCCGTATCTTACCGTGGTGCTTTCCCAGTCGCGGACGGCAGCGATGTGCATTACGCCGATTACCTCGAATACGTGATTGAGAAAGAAGGTGGCGTGGGCGCGTTTATCGCAGAAGCAGTTCGTAATACCGACGTACAAGTGCCGAGTAAAGCCTATTGGAAACGCATCCGCGAAATCTGTGACAAACAAAATGTCATGCTGATCATCGACGACATCCCTAACGGCATGGGTCGCAGTGGTGAATGGTTTACCTACCAAGCCTACGACATCGAGCCAGATATGCTCTGCATCGGTAAAGGTTTGGGTGGTGGCTTAGTGCCTATCGCAGCCATGGTAACCAAAGACAAATACAACACCGCCGAGCAAATCTCCATGGGCCATTACACTCATGAGAAAAGCCCTATCGGTTGTGCTGCAGCACTGGCAACCATGGAAGCTATTGAGCAAGACGGCTTGCTAGATAAAGCCAAAGCTGACAGCCAGTTCATGCGTGAAAAGTTGCTAGAGATGAAAGCTAAGTACCCAGTGATTGGTGATGTGCGTGGCATCGGCATGTTATGGGGCATTGAACTGGTCACTGACCACGAAAGCAAAGCACGCGCGTATGACGAAGCGGAAGCTGTGCTGTACCAATGCCTCAACAACGGAGTGAGTTTCAAGGTATCGCAAGGTAACGTGATTCAACTCAGCCCACCGCTGATCATCACTCGCGAACAACTGACAGAAGCGTTGGCAATTTTCGAAGAAGCCATCGCCAAAGTGTGCAAAGACTTTAACTACTTTTAGGGTCGACTGACCTCAACAAAAACCAATTTATCCAGAGCGCGGTTCCAATGTGTAGGCAGCGCTCTGGCAAGCAAGAAAAAGGATTGAACATGAGCAACTCACCAATTCAAGCAGTGATCTTTGACTGGGCTGGCACTATCGTCGATTTCGGCTCTTTTGCGCCAACTAGCATCTTTGTGGAAGCATTCAAACAAGGCTTTGATTTTGAAATCGACCTTGAAGAAGCGCGCGAACCAATGGGTCTTGGCAAGTGGGATCACATCCAAGCAGTGGGTCGTATTCCTGCCGTTGATAAGCGCTGGAATGAGAAGTTTGGTCGCTCAATGACCAGCGAAGATATCGACGCTATCTACGCAGCATTCATGCCGCTACAAAAAGCAAAAGTGGCGGACCATGCAGACCCAATCCTTAATGCGATTGAAGTTGTGAACGGTCTGAAAGACAAAGGCATCAAGATCGGTTCTTGTTCTGGTTACCCCCGCGAAGTGATGGATGTGCTGATTCCTGTGGCTGCGGATTACGGCTACAAACCGGATTACGTAGTAGCAACGGATGACCTGTCGCAAGGTGGTCGCCCAGCACCATTTATGGCACTGAAAAACGTGATTGAGCTGAATGTTACCGACGTTAATGCGTGTATCAAAGTGGATGACGCCGCACCGGGCATCGATGAAGGTCATAACGCTGGTATGTGGACCGTTGGTTTGCTGCTTTCTGGTAACGAAGCAGGTCTAACTTTTGAAGAATACCAAGCCGCGGACGAAGCAACGCTTGATGCCGCTCGTGAAAAAGCGCGTGCAAAACTGCTCAAGAGCTCGCCGCACTACCTTATCGATACAATCGCTGACTTCCCAGAAGTGGTTGCAGATATCGAACGTCGCCTAGCAGCAGGTGAGCGTCCTTAGTCTTCATCTTCCACAAATAAATGAAACAAACGCCCCTTACGTGAGGGGCGCTTTTCTTTTTGGCACTATCTTAAGGAGGTTTGGCTTATTGAAGCGTAGTTCCGTTAGATAGCAGCTTCCTTGTCGGCTCTTGCTCGGTGTATTCGACCGCATCGTGAGCGGCGAGCTTATCGACTTCCGCCTGTTCACCCACCACAATCAACACATGTTGTTTCACCAGAGCGTCGACTACTTCAATGTTGTGCTGACGAAGAAGCGCTCTCACTTCGCTCTCTTTTCCTTCATGATACTTAATAAAGTAACGTTCAGGTTGCTGCTCGGCTTGATCTTGGCGTTCATCCACGAGAGGAAATCCTTGATTGTTTGCCAAGCTGCTTGAGCTCAGTCCGATTGCCAATAGTGCGGTAGCGCCTACCGCAGACAAAGAAAGTAAGGTCAACTTCTTCATAGTCACTCCTTATTGAAAGGTCAGAGTCCAACTGTTGATGGTGCCTGTGTCTCTTCTGGCACTGTCTACCGCTTTTAGTTCCCATGTACCTTGCGATTCAAAACCAGAAAAATCCGCTTGGAACGTGTTTTTTATATCGTTAGCGCTGCCGCCAGTATTATTGTGAAGTACAACTTCTCCACCAGTCGGTGACGTTAAAGTCACTCGTAGATCACCGATGTAAGTGTGGCTAATATCAACGTCAATACTTACTGTGCCTGAATCACCAGAGCGATCGACTTCTACTGCACTGATTGCGCCAGAAGATTTATTATCTGGAATCGCAACAGGGCTGGTATTTGAGAAGCTAGAGTCCGAAGAGCTACCACCATCAGGTCCATTACAGCCAGCGTCCAAGAACAGCTTCGCCGCTTCAGCATTAACTAGGCCGTGGCCAGTACGGTTGTCTCGACCAGCAACATCAATATCTGTTGCAGTTTTCACTAGGGCATTACGTACTTGCGCTGCTGTACAGGTTGGGTGGTAACTCCACACCAAGCCAGCTACGCCCGTTACGTGCGGTGTCGCCATTGATGTACCATTGTAGTACTCGTAATCTTCACCAGAGGTTGTTGCAACAGTAATTTCCTGACCAACATACCCCAATAGCTCTTGACCAAATGCACGATCAACCGTTACCGAAACCATACGATAAGCGTTGTTTGTGTCTACCAAGAATGGGTTTTGTAAACCAGGTAGTTCAGAGTTGCTGTATACGATTGCAGCTCGCGCACCCGCATTGTAACAAGCCTGAACCGCATCTACTTCAGGGTAGTTTCCTGAAGACTGGTTGCCGATACGCTCAGTCAAACAAATTTTGCCCGACATATCACCACAGTTAACGTTACCGCCAGATACATCACAGCTATCTAGCATTGCCGTTACTGAACCCGCGATTGGATCCGGAACATACGAAGAACCGTTATTGATCAAACGATTGTGAGGAACAATCCCACGATCAAACTGGCTTACACCATTCAAGGTAATATCAGAAAGTTTACCTTCACCTACCGTAACCGTTGATAAGATCGCCACACCCGGGCCTGAGATCTCAACTTGATTAGTAGATTGTGAGAACGCTGCATGATCATTTTGATTATCAACAGCCGCAACAGACATCACTGAGTCATAAGAAGCTGGATAGCTGTGCGCTGTATTGCCATCATTACCTGCAGCGGCAATCAATAGAACGCCTTGATCGTAAATATTTTGCAGTGCATTTTGCTCAGTTCGGCTTGATTGACTACCACCAAGGCTCATGTTCACAACGTTAGCACCATTATCGGCACAGGTCTGGATTGCTTTAACAAGCCCAGATGAGTAACCCCAACCCGATTCGTTAAATACTTTCACGATGTGCAAATTAACATTCTGGTTTGGCATCACACCCTTTACACCTTCGGTGTTGGCAATCGCAGCAATCGTACCCGCGACGTGAGTACCGTGGGCATTGTTGTTACCCGGATCACTCCATGATCCCGTACCACTATCGTTAGTACCAGCAACGCGGTTACCGCTTAGGTCGTTGTGCGAAATGTCGTACCCTGAATCGATAATACATACAGTGCGATTACCCGCATTGAAGTCAGCTAGCAGTTGAGCATTAACCGCTTCATATCCCCATGGGGTCGTTTCGCTGAGCAAATAGCGAGGTGGATCGACTTCCACGTATTCCACATCACTACGATTGCGAAGCGGCTCTAAGTCATCGCCATCCAGTTCAACGCTGTAAATGGCGCGATTGCCCAGTTTTTCCACCTTACGTGCCTTCACCTGTTCTAGAACAGACTCCTGCGCGATTCGTGGCCCCCAGAATGAGTTACCACCCATTGAAGAACGGCTGACTGCATCTTCTTTGAATTTGACGATGTACTTCGTCGGTAACTTAGATTCATCAAATCCCATTGGTGGAGCCGCAAACGCTGACATCGAAGTGGTCAGTGCTATTGCTACGGCAGACAACGAAAATAAGCCTTGTTTTTTACTTGTTGTGTAGTGCATTTGCCCTATTCCTTATTTGAGCTAATTTTTATTCACTATATTCTCATGAAAAGTCATCATCATGATGTTTGCATGAGAGCTTCAGCTATAGTTTACAGAGCAAAAATGCCAAACAATTTGTTTCATGAATATACAAATTTGTACAAAAGATCATTCAATAAACACTTTAAGTTAACATTAAAAATCACCGACAAAACCTTATAAAGCAATTACTTAATTAACAAAAAGTGAATGTTAAATTAATGTTAGTGAGTAATTATTCTAAATATCACCCATTTAATCGATTGCTATGCTGAATGGATTTTTTGACCGTGGTGCCAAAACTGAAATATTGAATATTTAGTTGTTGACTGTCTTGAGCATTTACTCAGAATTAGAAGGTTTAGTGAGAAAAATTCTCATCTAAATACTGTTATAGCCGAGCGTATTCACGCATTCGGAACAATAACCATTACAAGAAGAGTGAATGATGAAAAAAACAATCACACTATTAACTGCATTACTTCCGCTTGCCTCCGCCATTGCAGAGGAGCCAACTTTATCACCAGCAATGGTTTCTGCGGCTGAAGTGGTTAGCGCGCAAGAAAATCAAACTTATACGTACGTTCGATGCTGGTATCGTACGAGCCACTCTAAGGACGATGCGGCTACCGATTGGAAATGGGCAAAAAACCAAGATGGTAGTGACTTCACTATCGATGGTTATTGGTGGAGCTCTGTCTCATTTAAAAACATGTTCTACACCAATACCTCACAAAACGTAATTCGCCAGCGTTGTGAAGAAACACTAGATCTAGCGAGCGAGAACGCAGACATTACATTTTTTGCTGCTGACAATCGTTATTCTTATAACCACACGATCTGGAGCAATGATGCTGCAATGCAACCAGATCAAATCAACAAGGTAGTGGCTTTGGGTGATAGCTTGTCTGATACAGGCAACATCTTTAACGCGTCCCAATGGCGCTTCCCTAACCCGAATAGCTGGTTCTTGGGTCACTTCTCAAACGGTTTTGTTTGGACGGAATACGTTGCTAAAGCCAAAAACTTACCGCTATACAACTGGGCAGTTGGTGGCGCAGCAGGTGAAAACCAATACATCGCGCTAACTGGTGTCGGCGAACAAGTTTCTTCTTACTTAACCTACACAAAGCTGGCGAAGAACTACAACCCTGCTAACACATTGTTTACGTTAGAGTTTGGTTTAAATGATTTCATGAACTACAACCGTAGCGTGCCGGAAGTAAAAGCGGATTACGCTGAAGCTCTGATTCGTTTAACAGACGCTGGCGCGAAGAACTTCATGTTGATGACACTGCCTGATGCAACCAAAGCACCACAGTTCAAATACTCAACACAGGAAGAAATTGAAACGATTCGTGCGAAAGTATTGAAGATGAACGAGTTCATCAAAGCACAAGCGATGTACTACAAAGCCCAAGGCTACAACATCGCATTGTTTGATACACACGCACTGTTTGAGAAGTTAACCTCGGCACCAGAAGAACACGGTTTCGTAAATGCAAGCGACCCTTGCTTAGACATCAACCGTTCATCTTCTGTTGACTACATGTACACTCACTCATTACGTTCTGAATGTGCAGCATCTGGCGCAGATAAGTTCGTGTTCTGGGATGTGACTCACCCAACCACAGCAACGCATCGTTATGTGGCTGAAAAAATGTTAGAAAGCAGCAATAACTTAGAAGAGTTTCGCTTTTAATAAGCCGTTGTTGTTCATTGCAAGTTAATCTGCATAAAAATGACCACGATGCTTCGTGGTCATTTTTTATCGATATCGACCCCTGATAACGGGTTTATTTGAGCTCGCTTAGTTCAAGCCGTTGATTTAGAGACGTTGACTTTGAGCAGTCTCATTCAGCGTTCTGTTTTGGTACGTTACCGCGGAAGCTGTTCACCATAATAGAGATCAACGTCTTTAAGGTTTCATCATCACTGCGGTATGAGTAGGCTCGTATACCCGTAAACTGAACCTGGAACAACTGAGCAAGAAGCAATGTATCCTGGGCTTCAATTTCGCCATTCTCGATTGCTCGCTCAAACAGCTTTGCAAGAAAAGATTCAAATTGGTTTGCTAAGCTGTTTGTTTGATTGCGCAGCGCATTAAAATCCTCAGCAAATTCACTTGCTGATTTGACTAACATGCACACTTCACTGGGAGTGGAGTCTCGCTGATTGATAACCACATCAATCGCGAAAGCTTCTATTGCATCTAGAACCGTTGTGTTCTGAGCTAAATGCAACTCAAACAGGGCTTGTAAGTTCGCAACGTACATTTTTAGCGCTTCACAATATAGCCCCTCTTTTGACCCAAACGTCGCATAGATACTTCCAGGACGCAGATTAACGCTATCTTGCAAATCACGTGTAGATGTTGCATGAAAACCTTTCTTCCAGAATAGATCCGAGGCGGCTTTCACCACTTCATCACGTTGGAATTTCTTTGTATTCGCCATGAGCAATTATCAATTTTGAACATATGCTCAATTTTATATTGAGCGACCGCTCAAAATCAACTATCCTGTTCTTGCCTAATTCGTTCATATCCAATTACAGGAGATTTAAACATGGCAGAATTTAAACTGTATACCGCAGAAAACGCACCCGAAGGATCAAAGCATCTGATTGAAAATTCAGTCAAAGCGTTTGGCATGCTACCAAATCTTCATGCTGTTATGGCTGAAGCGCCAACCTTGCTTGAGGGTTATCAAGTTGTGCATGAGCTCTTTCAACAAACATCATTTAACGCAGAAGAATTGACCGTCGTATGGCAAACCATCAACGTTGAACATGGTTGTCACTACTGCGTTCCTGCTCATAGTGCGATCGCGGCGTCAATGAAAGTGGATCAGGAGATTGTTGATGCTCTCGTCAACCAAACACCATTGGCAGACGAAAAACTTGAAACACTACGAGAAACAACGCTTCAAATGGTGCGTCAACGTGGTGTAGTGGAAGAGTCTCAGATAGAGAAGTTCTTTGCGGCAGGTTACGGACAGCAGCAACTGCTTGAAATTGTACTTGGTCTAGCGCAAAAAGTGATGAGTAACTACACCAATCACCTAGCTGACACCCCGGTTGATGCACCTTTCAAGAAGTTCGCCAAGTAACTTAAGCTTTTATTACTGGTCCCATTCATGGGACCAGTAATACCTTCAAAAAAGGCTTTGTTGCATGGCGCTTCGCTAGTGTGAGCTGACACCTAATTACAACGGCGCAACGTCGGTTCCTCCTAAAGACTGGTAAAGCGTAACCTGAGTGAGAAACTGGTTGTAGCGGTTCTCCAACAAAGAAGCTTGTGCGTTTCTGGTGTCTTCTTGGGCATTCAAATAGTCCATGATCGATGTCGAGCCATACTGATACCGCGCAGCATATATGGACTCAGCGGCACTTGCGGCATCATATTGTTCTTGTAAACGCGCCGCTTGATACTTCAATTTCTCGCGTGCTGACAAGGCATTTTCGACATCTTGGAAGGCGGCGTACAACACTTGGCGATAGCTCACAATGGCCGATTGATAGTCTAAATCGGCAATGGCTTGGCTGTTTTTCATCTCATTCCACTGCAAAAACGGTAGCGTCATATCCGCACCTAAACTGCCGATCGGGTTGGAAAGCAGGTCTTTGAGCGCTTGTGACGATCCCCCCAAAGCCCCAGTGAGCGTCAGCTTAGGCAAGTAGTCCAAATCTGCTGCGTCTTTATTTGCTAGCGCGGCTTTGACTTCATAAATCGCTGCTTTAATGTCGGGTCTGCGGATCAATAAATCAGACGGAGCACCAACACTCAACGATGGCATATCGCCTTCAGGCAGCATTTGGATGTTTGCACTGATGCTCTTCGGCGGTTGATTGAACAAAATCGCAAAGGCGTTGTTTGCCTCAAGTAAACTCTGTTCAAACTCACTTTGCTGCGCTTGTAAGCTTGCCAACGTACGTTTTGCTTCAAGCACATCTAACTGATCCACAGCGCCAAGTTGGTACTGTTTTTCAATCAATTGTAGCGTTTGAGCTGCGTCTGCCACATTACGCTGACTGAGGTTTAAGCGCTGTTGCAGATAGCCGATTTGCCAATATAGCGATGCCGTCGTTGCTACCAAACTTTGTGCGGTCGCCTCGCGATCTTGTTGACTTGCCATCGCCGACCACTTGGCTTGGTCAACGTCTGCCGAGATTTTTCCCCATAAATCCAACTCGTAATTGACGGATAAGTTAGTGCTGTAACTATCTGCCGATTCCCCGCTATCAAGAGATTTTTGAACTTGTCCTGATGTGGAAGAACTCAACGTAGGGAAAAGGTCATCTTGCGCTAAACCCAGCTGTAAACGCGCTTTCTTTAGCGTTAGCGTTGCCAGCGTCAAATCGTTATTTTGAGCCAACACCTGAGTAATGTATTGATTAAGAGTTGGGTCGTTAAACGCCAACCACCAAGGATCCATACTGACATCACCCGCAACATGCATCTGTTGCCAATTTGCAGGCACTTGCACCTCAGGAGCTTGATAGTCGCTACGCATAAGCGAACCACAACCTGACAACCACACTGCGCTTAAGGCAGCCGCGACCAATCGAGTTTTGAATTTCATTGTGTTACTCATTTTTAGTCTCTCGCTAGCGCTTCTATCGGATCGAGTTTGGCGGCATTGCGAGCGGGTAAAAAGCCGAAAGCGATGCCAATCAACGTTGAGCAAATAAACGCCCAGATGATCGAGTTCATTGAGTAAATCATTTGGAAGCTGCTGCCAGATGTACTGAATGCAAAACCAATCAAAAACGCCAACCCAATACCAGCAATACCACCACACAAACACACTAGTACCGCTTCAATCAAAAACTGACGCAAAATATCCGCTTGCCGCGCACCCACAGCCATTCGCACACCGATCTCTTTCGTGCGCTCTGTCACCGACACCAACATGATGTTCATTACACCAATTCCGCCGACAATTAGGGAGATCACCGCAATCGCTGAGATCAGTAACGTCATGGTGGCGGTGGTTTTCTCGATGCTCTGACGAATGGTGTCAGTGTTAATCGTGAAGAAATCTTCTGTACCGTGGCGCATTTTTAACAAGTTGATGATGCTCTGTTCTACCGCTGCGCTTGGGGCATGCTCATCAATCCGTACAGTAATGCCGTTGAGGTAGCGTTGTCCCATCATTCGTCCCGACATGGTGGTGTATGGCACCCAAATTTTCAGCGCGTCGCTGTTGCCAAACGCGTCTTCTTTTTTCTGCGTGACACCCACAATACGCACTGGCAATGAACCAAGAAAAATCACTTCACCAATCGGATTTCTATCCGCAAACATTTCCTTTCTGGTGTTGTCATCAATCACTGCTTCTTGGGCGAGTGAGTTCACGCTCTCTTCATCCCAAAACTGACCTTTGGCGATCTCATAACCGCGCACACGGAAATAATCTTCCCCAACCCCTTCCACAGACGCGGTTGCATCCTGATTGGCGTAACGCACGGTTAAGCTGTTGGATAAAGACGGCGTGACACTGTCGACAAAAGGTAGACTCTCCAACGATTTAGCATCGTCGGCGGTTAGCGTTTTCACTCGTCCGGAGCGGCGGTCACCAAACCCTTTGCCCGGCCTGACATCAATGGTGTTTGTTCCCATGGATGAAATATTCGACAAAATTTGCTGTTGTGAACCATTACCTAGTGCCACCACGGAAACCACCGAGGCTATACCAATAATGATGCCGAGCATGGTCAAAAACGTGCGCATTCTGTGGCTAGACATCGCCAGCAGCGCCATTTTGAGCGCGTCAATAAAACTGTCCCACTTCCACCACTTACTGGCGACTTGCGCTGGGCGATGAAAAGACGTGCTCGGTGTCTGTACTGCTTGCTCATTGATTACAACTTGTGCATTTGGCGTATCTGCAATGATTTCACCATCTTTGATTTCAATGATGCGATCCGCAAAGTTCGCCACGTTCATATCATGAGTCACTAAGATGACCGTATGCCCAAGTTGATGCAACTCTTTAAGCAGTGCCATCATCTCTTGCCCACTGTGACTGTCTAATGCGCCAGTGGGCTCATCAGCGAGAATCACCTCACCGCCGTTCATCAGTGCACGAGCAACACTCACGCGCTGTTGCTGGCCACCACTCAGTTGGCTGGGCTTGTGAGTGAAACGATCTTCCAGCCCTAAGCGAGCCAATAACGACTGCGCTCGATCCGTTCTTTGACGATGAGGAACTCCCGCGTAAACCGCCGGTACTTCCACGTTTGCCACCGCGGTTAAATCCCCCAGCAGATGGTAACGCTGGAATATAAAGCCAAAATACTCGCGGCGCAGTTCCGCCAGTTGATCAGATTCCAACGTCGAGACATCTTGCCCATTAATGAAGTATCGACCGCTGGACGGTTTATCCAAGCAGCCGAGCACATTCATCAGCGTCGATTTACCTGAGCCTGATGCCCCCACGATCGCGACCATTTCACCGCGTTTTATCTCTAAATTAATGTGGTTCAACACGGTAAGCGACTCGTCGCCAGAGACAAATCGTCGAGTTAAATCCTCAACTTTTAAAAGCACGTCACTCATATTAGAACCTCATTGGAGGTCGACGACGATCACCTCGGCTTGATGATTCTCCATCCATAGCATTGCCAAGAACAACTTGGTCGCCCTCCTTCAAACCTGAGAGAATTTCTGCGTTCACTTTGTTGTTGATACCCACTGTCACGGGCTTTTGCACCACTTGGCCCTGTTCAAGCACTGGTACGGTATAGTTGCCTTTGCCGCCAGATTTTTGCAGCACTTGTGAAGGGACAATCAAGGTATTTTCCGATTGCTCAAGGACAATCGAAACTTGCGCAGTCATGCCGATACGCAAAATACCTTGCGGGTTCTTCACGTCAAATACAGCGTTGTAGTAAATGGCATCGCTATCTGAAATGCTCAAATCGCTGTCATCGCCATCCATGATGGTTGGCCCCGGCTCAATGGCGCGCAATGTACCTTTAAACTGCTGATTCGGTTTGCCTAAAATGGTGAACAGCGCCGTTTGGCCTGGGTGAACAAAAATCACATCGGCTTCCGAAATTTCGGCTTTCACCGTCATCGTATCTAACTTGGCTAACTCGATAATCGTTGGCGTGGTTTGATTGGCGTTTACGGTTTGTCCTTCTTCCACCGCGGTGTAGACCACCGTGCCATCCATCGGTGCGTTGATGGTGGTGTAACCGAGATCTAACTGCGCATTGTCGACGTTGATTTTGGCTTTCTCGATTTCGGCATCCAGTTGCGCTAACTCGGCTTTGTAGATGGCGAGCGTCGCTTCGGCATTCTCGTAATCAGCTCGTGAGCTCGCTTTCGCTGCCAACATGCCTTTTTGGCGCACGTATTCATAGTTTGCTTGTTTAATCTGCGCTTGCTTAGCCTGGTACTGAGCGTTGAGACTATTAAGAGACGCTTGGGCTTCTTTGAGGCTGTTTTGCTGAGTCAGGCTGTCAATCTGTGCAATCAAGTCCCCCTGTTTTATCTCATCCCCTAAGTTCACAGCGAGGCGTTGAATTTGCCCAGATACTTGCGCACCTACATTCACCAATTTGGACGCTTGCAACATGCCGTTAGCTAATACCGCCTTTTCGATATTGCCTTTGCGAACGACTTCTGTCGCGTAAGGAGAAATGGGTTCTGGACGTTGCAGATAATGATAACCACCAGCACCAATAGCAAGTAGGCCACACAAAACGAGCCATTTTTTATTGAGTTTCATAGCAGGAGTGAAGTAAATAATCGTTTTGATTTTATACTGCTATTTGTCTTAGCCGTACAGGGTACGAGACGTAAAGATAGGTAAATTAACGTCAAGAAACTGAATGAATAACTTCACTAACGTGAAAAATCAGAGATATTATAGTCACTTCAAAAATTTATTATTCAATACGTATAGCAAAGACCATTTTTAATATAGAAATTCAAGTTATAAGTATTATAAACAAAACTTTTAAATACCAACAAACCAGTAAAAATCTTAACTTATTCAATATGCAATCCATCAAAATTTCATTATGGCCATTTTTAATTATTGAATTTCAAGAGGAGTTAAGTGGCAAGTTAAATAAAAAATACCCACATAACACAGGTAAGACCGAGAGGAGTGTGTCATGTGGGTTTAAACGATAGTTCTCTTGCTGATTCGAACTACCAACGTTGGGATGCAATGGAAATACAAATGACTCAGAGTTTCCATCACGGACACTTTATCGCTGGATTTCCCTCTATTTGTTAGGGAACAGTCAGTACAATAAAAATAGAGAAGTAATACCGCAAAAATAAAAATAGAGGTTCAGGATTTAATTTACACGTAAAATAACCACTATATTCACGCCATGAAGCATTAATAAATTCAACAATAAATATTTATTAAGTTAAATTTACTTATTGTCAACACACTGTTAGTTTTACTCTTAAATGCACTGGTCAGATTTGTTTATTTTACTGATTTTCGTTGCAATACAACTTCTAATTAATTCATGAGAAAAACATGCAGCGACAATTAACTCTTTCACCGATTTATTTATTAATCGGGTTAGCCTCCTCGACGGCGTATGCCGGTGGTTTTCAAATTAACGAACATTCTGCGACGGGTCTTGGTCGTGCTTTTGCTGGTGATGCCGTCATTGGTGATAATGCGTCTGTAATCAGCCGCAACGCCGCAGCGATGACGCTGTTTAAACAAAATGCCTTATCGTTCGGTGTCACTTACGTCAAACCTGACGTTACCGTTAAAAATGCGCAATATCATCGAGCTAACATTAATGCGGATGTCAATGTTGGTATGGGTGGTTTTCCTCCGTCCCCTCAAGTTGACATTACCCCGTCCTTCTCTCAAACCGTGACCGACATTGATGACGTCGATGGCGTTGGTCAACCAGCCGTTGTACCCAATTTTTACTTTATTCACCCTATCAACGACGACTGGTATCTAGGCTTATCGGCATATTCCAACTTCGGAACCGACATGGAGTTTAAACCAAACTATGGCGCACCTGTTTTTGGCGGTGTCACCAGCGTAGCGAGTGTCAACCTTGGCGCAAGCTTGGCATACAAGGTGAACGACCGTTTTAGTATCGGTGGTGGTATTGATGTGATTTACGGCTCTGGTGAGCTGTACCGCGATATGGACGTGGGTGTTTGCGTTGGTGGGAACATACTTGGAAACGAACTAGAACAACGCTGTGGATCCGTAAAAGGCAACGCACTTGATGTGGAAGCAGGCGGCATTGGGCTTGGTGCGAATATTGGCATGATGTACGAGTTTAACGAACGTCATCGCTTAGGTTTAAGCTACAAGCACAGCCCTAACATAGATGCCAAGGGCGACATCCACTTTGCGGGCGAATCGTACGACTCACTTGCTATGCCGCTACCGGATATTGCGGAGTTTTCCGGTTATCACCGCGTCTTACCTAAATTTGCCCTGCACTATTCTGTGCAGTGGATTGGTTGGTCAGCATTTGACAGCTTGAAAGCTGATGATCAGTTGCTAAAAGATTTTCAGTGGCAAGACTCCGCGCACTACTCCATCGGTGCGACTTGGTACGCCAATGAACGTTGGACACTACGCACGGGTTACATGTTCGACAAAACACCTGTCGATGAGCTGACTTCGCTTTCTATCCCAGATTCGAACCGTCACTGGTTATCTGCGGGCGCCTCTTACCAATGGTCATCAGATACCACGGTTGACATCGGCATGACGTACTTGATTGGTGAAGATGTCAACGTAGAAGAGTACGCGTATGAAGGTGTTCCTGCACCGATGGTGACGGGCGTGACCCATTCAAATGCGTTCCTAATTGGTGCCCAACTCAGCCACCGTTTCTAATTTGTCAGGCAGTGATCAAACCTCTAGGTCATTGCCTTGTAACAACGCTTATCGAAGCGACCGAACAGAGACATTATTATGAACAAAACACTACTTGCTTTTTCACTCTCACTTCTCACTCTAGGCGCGGCTCAGGCTTCAGAATGGGGCTATGGCAATGACAAACACGGGCCAGAGCACTGGGGAGAAATCGCCAAAGACTGCGCAACCACGAAAAACCAAAGCCCAATCAACATCGACAACCCAGCCGATGCAAAACTGGAAGCACTGAACCTTTCGTACACTGGTCAGGTCATTGGTTTAACCAACAATGGTCATACGCTGCAAGCGCAAGTGAACGGACGTAACAGCTTCACCATCGATGGCGAGACGTTCGAGCTGCAACAGTTCCATTTCCACACACCTTCAGAAAACCAAATCAAAGGCCGCCAATATCCACTTGAAGCGCACTTTGTGCACGCCAACGCAGATGGCGAGTTGGCGGTAATTTCGGTGATGTTTGATGCTGGCGATCAAAACGCAGCACTGTCTAAACTGATCAACGCAATCCCACAAGAGAATCAAACCACTTTCTTTAAAGATACGTTTGAGATTAACGACTTACTGCCAAAAACTGCAAACTACTATCGATTTAACGGCTCTTTAACCACACCGCCATGTTCAGAAGGTGTGCGCTGGTTTGTGCTTAAAGACACTCAAACCTTATCCAAAGATCAAGCCGCGAAACTGATGGAAGTCATGGGACAAAACAATCGTCCGCTGCAACCGCTAAATGCGCGCGTTGTACTTTCTAACTAAATGCCACATCCGATAAGGGGCATCGTATTTGCCCCTTATTTTGATTCGCTCTAACCTCACTTCGTTACAGGGACCCCCAATGAAAACTCCATCTGTTCTGTCACTCTTACTCGCACTCGCCCCGACATTCGCCTTCTCTCATAACCTTTCTGTCGGTCAAACCACCCCTTCCGTCAGCATTGATACCTATGGCGAAATGACGCTGCAAGGAGACGATGTGGCTTATCAACCTTGGGCAACTCAGCAGATGTTAGGCAAAGTCCGTGTGATACAAGCCATTGCAGGTCGTAGTAAAGCCAAAGAGATGAACGCGCCGCTGATGTCAGCAATCACTGCCGCTCACTTTCCTGAAGATCAGTATCAGACCACAACCGTGATCAACCAAGAAGACGCCATTTGGGGAACCGGTACATTTGTTAAATCGTCGGCAGAGGACAGCAAAAAGACATTCTCTTGGTCTTCCATGGTGTTAGACAAAAATGGCGTATTAGCAACAACTTGGGATCTACAGCAAGAAAGTTCTGCGATTATCGTACAAAATAAACAAGGCGAAATTTTATTCGTGAAAGAAGGGGCTTTAACTCAAGACGAAGTCACACACGTCATCGAACTGATTAAACAGAATATCTAAACCTAAGGTAAGGAAAAGCTATGAAACTGTTCAACACCATCGCACTCTGTCTTTTAGCGGCTGTAGCCTCTTTCCAATCGGTTGCAGGAGACAACGATTGGGATAAGATTGCAGATAAGACCGTCAGTTTTAAATCGGAAACCGACACAGTCAATCCACTGTCACCATTTGCTAACGCTCGTTTCAGCCACATAAAAATCAAATGTACGCAAGGTACGGTCGATCTGAAAAGCGTTAAAGTAATCATGAAAGATGGTCAGGAAAAGACGTTCGACAGTTTAGGGGTTCTGACTAAAGGCATGTCATCAAGAAGCTTAAGCCTACCAACAAAAGATAACGCGAAGTTAGACAAAATCGAGTTGAACTATGAATCGGTTGGCAGCACTGCGCTGCAAGTCGCGGGGGTGACCAAAAAAGCGCAAGTGGAAATCTTAGGTAAGAAAATCGACGAGTAAGCGATGGCTCAACGAACTCACCCAAACTAAAAACAGCGGCACTAGGCCGCTGTTTTCATTAAAAAATCGTCATGAATAACTAAATGAATTTCTTCAGCTTCGCCAAACCATAAGCAGCGATGGTGACACAATCTTTGATCGTACCGTCGATCATCATCTGTTCGAACTCCTCAACAGAAAAAGCGCGAGTGATCAAATCCTCTTCTTCACTGTCGAGTTGATTGCCCACGTCCGTTAAATCACTGGCGAAGTAGACGTGACATGTCTGATTCAAAAAGCCGTATGCGATAAACTGCGCGCCGACATACGCCATGGCGCTCGCCTGCATGCCCGTTTCTTCACGCAGCTCGCCTTTGGCAAGCTCAAGATGATCCGCATCTGGGTTTGATTCCCACGCCCCTTGTGGGATCTCCCAACAACGTTGACCTACGGTGTAACGGTACTGCTGAACCAAGTGAATCATCCCGTTATCGATAGCCAGAATCGCAGCACAATCAGGTTTGTCGATCACACCATAGATGCCCTCTGCGCCGCTCGGACGTAAAATTTTGTCCTCACGCACCGTCATCCACTTGTTCTGGTAAACGACTTTGCTGTCTAGCTGTTTGATATCTGACATGATTATTCCTTGATTTTTCTGAGGGTTACTGCGGAATAATACCCGATTCGGTTACGCCACCAAAATGTTCTTTAGTTCACTCAAAGACTCAACGGTGTAATTTGGTGCGATACGCTCATCGACGCTTGCGCCTGTGGTATTTAACCAGCAAGTTTCAATACCAAAATTATTACCACCCAGAATATCGGAATGCAGGTTGTCACCCACCATCAGTACGCGCGTTTTGCATGGGTTGCCCATTTGCTGCATCGCGTATTCAAAAATACCTAAGTCCGGTTTTGCTACGCCCACTTGTTCAGAGATCACCACTTTATCGAAGTACTCAGTCATCCCTGTGCGCTCAAGGCGAATTGCTTGCAACTCTGTAAAACCGTTGGTGATAATGCCCATTTTAGCTTTGCCTTGCAGCGCTTCCATCAGCTCTTTTGCACCTGGCAACAAGCTGCAAATATCGGCCATTGCTTCTAAAAATGCACTGTTGAGATCTGCTGTTGTGGTATTCAACTTCTCAGCCCACTCGGTAAAACGCTTATGTTTTAGCTCATCTGCCGTTACTTTGCCGTCTTGGTAATCCACCCAAAGCGGTTTGTTTACGGTTTGGTAATGAGCAAAATCTTGTTCAGTAAAATCTACGCCTTTGCGAGAAAACATAAGCTGCAAACCTTTGAAAGCATCAAAGTGGAATAAGGTTTCGTCAGCGTCAAACAGGATCCAATCGTACTTCATTTTCTTCTTCCCAAAATCAAGGTCGTAATATTGGTGCATAGTCTAGATTGTTTTCTTCTTGAAGATAATCTCTATAATTGGAAATTAATTGTATCCTTGTGCTCAACAATAAATGCTTCACGATAATAGGAGATTGATGTGAACGCGATTGCCTCCCTGCCCGTTTTTGTTGCTGTTGTCGAATGCGGCAGCTTTTCCCTTGCGGCCAAACAGCTGAATCTGACGAAATCGGCGATCAGCAAACGCATCAACCAACTAGAAGACGATTTGGGCATTCGTCTCCTTAACCGAACCACGCGTAAGCTGAGCCTGACCGAAGCGGGAGAACGCTATTTTGAGTACGCCTCTCAAGCGCTCAACCTAGCCCAACAAGGCGTGGACGCGGTATCGGAGCTGCAAGGCTCTCCACAAGGTCGGCTCAAAATTACCGTGCCGATGTCTTTCGGTGTGCTGCATATCGCGCCTTTGATCAGCGAGTTTCTCGCTCGTTACCCGAAAATTGAAGTGGATTTAAACCTCGAAGACAAAATGGTCGATTTGGTTAAAGATGGTTTTGATTTGGGGATCCGTATTGGTGAACTCACCTCTTCCAATCTAATCGCAAAACGTCTCGCTCCTTGTAAAAGTGTGCTTTGTGCCTCACCAGATTACTTAGAGGAGTTTGGAACACCACAAAAACCAAGTGATTTAGTCGGTCACAACTGCCTGCGCTACTCCTATTTCCGTGGCGGCGTCGAATGGATGTTCATCAACAACGGCAGCGAATACAAGGTACTTCCAAAAGGAAACTTTATCGTCAATAACAGCGAAGCCATTCGCCAGTTGCTGTTAAGAGGTTCGGGCATTGCGCAACTGCCAACATTTATTGCAGGAAGAGACTTTGCCGCAGGAAATCTAAAACCGGTGATGGAAGAGTACTCTCTACCAGAACACGCCATTTATGCGGTGTTCCCTGAGCGCAAGCACATGCCGTTGAAAGTAAGAGCCTTTATCGATTTTATCAGCGAAAAGCTCGGCACAGATTTACCTTACTGGGATCGTTACAATAGCCCAGAAAAATAACCATATTGATGATAAGTGAGTGAGATTTCACTACTGACATGTTCTGACATTCCATCCGCGTAACCTTATTTGGAACTCAACAGGCAATCCGCCAAAACCAAACCAATAAGGAATCACAATATGGAAACCGTTATCGAAACTGTGCAATTTCGTCTAACCGCAGGCACAACAGAGCAAGACGTGATCGCCGCTGCCAAACAGTCACAAACGTTTGTGAAGAATCTGCCGGGCTTTTTGTATCGCTCGCTCAGTCACGAAGCTACGGACGATGTGTGGACAGACATCATTTACTGGCGTTCAATGGACGATGCCAAACAGGCGGGAAAACAGATTAAGCAAGCCGCTGAATTTCAGCCTCTGTTATCAATGATTGACTGCGAAAGCTTCGAGCTTAAACATCACAACTTAAAAATGTGCAGTGAGCTAGAGAAGTAATCAGCCACACTACCACTAACAACCAGTAGGTCTAGATAAGGAACATCATGAGCAAATCAGAACGACTGTTTGAGCTACTGACGCTTCTGCGCGCAAAGCGTTACGCCGTGACAGCGAAAGAGCTCGCAGAAAGAATGGAAGTTAGCGAACGTACGATTTATCGCGATATTCAGTCGTTGCTTAGTTCTGGTGTTCCTATTAAAGGTGAAGCAGGTGTTGGCTACCTATTGCAAGCTGGCTCTCATCTGCCGCCTTTGATGTTTTCAGAAAAAGAGATGATGGCGCTTGAACTGGGTATGCGGATGGTTCGAGCTTGGTCGGATGCCGAACTCGCCGAAGCGTCTCACTCTGCGTCCACCAAAATACTTTCGGTATTGCCCGATAAGCTCAAGCAACAAGTGGAAGATTGTCCGCTGATTGTGCCCGATTATCACACCCAATCCGAGACTGCCAAACGAGGGCAGCTCCTGCGCCACGCGATTGATCATCAGTTAAAGGTCAGTTTGGATTACCAAGATGAAAGCGGACAAGTGACCGAAAGAAAAATCCAACCGTTAGGCCAGTTCTTTTGGGGCAAAGTCTGGACGCTGGTCGCCTGGTGCGAATTGCGCGACGACTACCGCCAGTTCCGCCTCGACCGTATCCAAGCACTGCGTATGCACGATGAAGAGTTTCAGAGTGCGGAAACCAAATCTCTCAAACATTATATTGCGCAGTATGAATCGAAAGATTGAGTGTTCTTCATCCTTCCATCACAAGGATTATAAATTGCTCTGCTCAATGCGCGATATTTGGAAATGCACATTTGGTTAAACTAATGTTTCATTTTTAACAGATGCGCAACCAACCTAAGATCGTTAACTTAAGTAGCACGTCAACCACACCGGATCGTGAAGCTATGAAAGTACTGATTCAATACACCCAAGCAGGGAAATATCGAGATCAAGCGTGGGAGTCTTTAACTCTTCGATCTAAAGGTGATATGCAGGCCGTTACCCCTTCTTATGCTGCCCAACTTATCGAACAAAGCAAAGCGACACTTGTGATGACTGAGGAGCAACAAATCGTTATTCATCCATAACCGACTATTAGCCTTGTTTAACCAACCTTTGTTAGTTGTGCAAGGCTTACATCTCGCCATTTAAGTTTATCAATTTTATACACGACCAACTATATTTGGAGGTTGGCGTTAAGCATTTTTCCGAACATTGATGTTTGTTCGTTTAATCGTTCAACCTAGCTCAGGTGAAAAGCGAAAGTTACCTGATGTATCCCAAGAGGGGCCTAGGTGGTACCGCCTATTATCCTTCATAACAATATGGGTAATTATCATAAACTCTACAATGTTAGCACTTGTATTTTTTATCACTAGCAAATCATGTATGACCTTCACTTATCCAACCAAGTTTAATATCACACTTTAAATGTAAAAAATCACATTAACAATTTCATACAAATAATAAATACATCAGCTAATTTGTAACTTTTTAAAATGAAAGTCTAGAATGCAAAAAATAAACCTTTTTAAATATAGTTTTTTGTTAGTATCTGCACAAACAAATTATTAGCTAGAGGTGCTCTGTGTCGGGATTATTTGAGTATAAAATAAAAACTCATGATAACTTATCATCAATTATATTAAACATGTATGGTGCTCCATATGAAAGGCTAAATTTATCACTTGATAATAAAAAGCTTACGAGTCTATTCGCATAGCTCGAAGTGGAGGGTTACCTGCGAATGCTCATATAGTTAAACAAGCCGAAAAACTGAATAAAATAGCTCAAGCATCTAAAGTTGGCGGACATGTTTTAGTATGTGTTGGTCTAACGGCTTCCTGCATTCAGATTGCGAATACACAAGACCAACATGAGAAGAATGAAATTTTTGTTGAGTCAATAACTAGCACAGCTGTAGGAATGGGTACCAGCGCGTTAGTCGGTCTATTTTTAGTATCAAACCCTATTGACTGGTGGACTGCCATTGTACTCGCTGCCGGTACTACCGCTATTGGGTACGCCTCCGGTAAAGCAGCTGTGCTTACATACAACAACTTAGGCTCTCAGCCTGACTTAGTTTCAAAGACAAACTTGGGTGCCATATGCAATTAGTTTGGAATATTATTGGATACTTAATGTTTTCTGGAATATTGATTATTTTTCTCCAGACATTATTTATAGGTATCATGCATATTTTAATGCCAAAAAAAGTTGTCAATAGTTACTTTACAGAACCTTATTTTAACACTTTCGAACTAGCTCTATTTACGGGATGGCCTTACGCATTTTTCCGAACATTGATGTTTGTTCGTTTAATCGTCCAACCTAGCTCAGGTAAAAAACGAAAGTTACCCGATATCTCCAAAGAAGTGCCTAGATGGTACCGTTCACTATCAATTCTATTAATAGGAATAATTATTATAAACTCCTCTATGCTGATAGTCGTATTCTCTTCAGCTGGAATACTCGCATTAGTAGATAGTTTAAACCCTTAATACCTTATTGTTTTTCAAGTTCAAGTTGAAACTTTGAAGTTGAATAATGTAGAAATAGCTTATTTGGGCTTAATGTAACTCGAATAAGCTATATTCTTCTCGAAAGCTATATAATTGTCACAACGACGCTTGCTCTCTTACAATAATTCTTCTTCGTTGAGACGACGAATCAACTTAGCTGGCGTGCCTCCGTATAGACAATCTGGCTGCACATCATGGTTAACGACCGAGTTCGCCGCAATCACCGAGCGAGCGCCAACTGTTACACCTTGGTTGATGACGGAATTTCCGCCAATCCACACATCATCTTCAATCGTGATAGGTTTACAAAACGTTTCCCAACGTCGACGACTTCGGTAATCAACAGAATGAGAAGCGGTATAAAATTGCACGCTCGGTCCAATGAGCACGTGGTTCCCGATGGTAATTTTGGCACCATCGAGCATGACCACGTTCATGTTGATAAAGGTTTCTTCACCTATTTCGATGGTCTTACCAAATTCACAATGAAAAGGGGACTGGACAATACAACGGCCTACCTTGCCAAATAGCTGCTTTTGCAATTCGTCGCGCTGACTTTCGTCGGTGTTATTATTGAGCGCTCTAAGTGCTTGAAGAGCATGGCTTCTAATGGCGTCAATTTCTTTGTCCATGCCATCAAAGACCTGGCCAGACATCATTTTTTCTAGTTCTGTCACTGGAAGACTCCTACAACCTGCAATTACTGCTTTCAGATTCCTCACAAGGTACGTGAATTGCGAAATAAAAAAAGAGAAAAGCCCGGACTTTTCTCTTTCCTGTTTTTATATTTTGTGGAGTCTGTCGGCTTACACAATTTCCCAGCTGTGGGTCATCTCAACACCTTCACCTAGCATTAAGCAAACCGAGCAGTATTTTTCTAGCGAGTCAGCCGCCACTTTTGCTACGACTTCTGGGTCAAGCTCGTCACCTGACACTTCAAAGTGGATATTCACTTGCGTAAAGATACGCGGTGCGGTTTCACGACGCTCTGTGGTTAGCTTGGCATTAACTGACGAGACCTTTTGGCCTGCCGTTTTCAAACCATCAACAACATCGACAGAGCTACAGCCACCAGCAGCCATTAGTACCATTTCCATTGGGCTTGGTGCGGTTGCACCACCATTGCCATCCATCACTACGGAGTGGCCCGACTGAGATTGCCCAAGGAATTTAAAATCTTCTATCCATTTAACTTCAGCTTGCATGATTTACCTCATTTAGCATCGCTTATTCAAGGCATCGTTGCCCTTACTAGCGGTGTGTTTCTTGTCGATACTTTAGCTCTATCGCATAAAAGGGCAACGGAATTTTCAACATTACTGTAATTTTTTCGCTCGGTTACCTTTCTCTATACGTAACACTTTTTATTTAAGTAACACTTTCTACAAAAATAACGATGAGGTAGCTATGAAGAATATGTCTAAGTTATTGGCCGGTTTCTCCTTCGCACTTCCAGTCTTGTTTCTACTATTGAGTAAAACAGGTACCGCCGATACGATGGATAAGCTGAAGGCTTCAGAGAATACAAGAATCGCAACGCTAGCTGGCGGTTGTTTCTGGTGTACAGAATCGGATTTAGAGCAACTGCCCGGCGTAATCGATGTTGTATCAGGTTATTCAGGTGGTCATATTGAAAACCCGACTTACCGCCAAGTCTCTTCTGGTAAATCTGGTCATATTGAAGTGATTGAGGTGAAGTACGATCCTGCTGTCGTGAACTACGAGCAAGTGCTGGACTACTTCTTCCGTCATATCGACCCTACCGACGATAAAGGTTCATTTGTTGACCGTGGTCCTCAATACCGTCCAGCGATCTTCTACCATAATGCGGAGCAAAAGCAGATTGCTAAGCAGTTTATGATGGAAATCGACAAGGCGATGATCTATCCAAAACCGTTGAAAACAGAGCTGATCGAGTTTGAAAAGTTTTACCCTGCGGAGTCGTACCATCAGGATTACTACAAGAAGAGTAGCCTGAAATACAAATACTACCGCTACGCATCAGGTCGCGATAAATACCTCGACGAAGTGTTTGGTGAAGATCGAAAAGAAAGCCCTAAAACACTTCGACAGTTGATTGAAGAAAAAAAGCTGCTTTCGAAAGTGAAAGCGTACAGTAAACCTGCTCAGTCTGAAATCAAATCAAACTTAACAGAGCTACAGTATTACGTGACGCAAGAAGAAGGCACGGAGCGTCCGTTTGATAATGAATACTGGGACAACAAAGAAGCGGGAATTTATGTGGATATTGTGACCGGTGAACCGCTATTTTCTTCTACTGATAAATACAAATCTGGCACAGGTTGGCCAAGCTTTACTCGACCAATTAACCCGGGTTACATCGTGGAGAAAACCGATTATAAACTGCTCTACCCTAGAACGGAGATCCGCAGTAAGTTTGGTGATTCACACCTAGGTCATGTGTTTAAAGATGGTCCGAAGCCGACGGGATTACGCTATTGTATGAACTCTGCTGCGATGAAATTTGTACCTGTGAACAAGATGGCGAGTTTAGGCTACGGCGATTACCTGTACCTATTTGATAAGTAGTTTTAACCAAATTAGGAGTGAACATTCAGCGCGATGAAAGGTTTTAAATCCAACCTTCCCATGAAAGTCTGTCCGGTCTGTCAGCGCCCATTTTCTTGGAGAAAGAAGTGGGCGCGAAATTGGGAGGAAATCGTTTATTGTTCTGAGCGTTGCCGAAGAAATAAATCAACGAAAACGTAGGTCACTCCGACCCTCTCTGGAGTATGTTATTTCATTTGTATTAACGTTTGTACGCGTTCTCTTACCAAGGTAATAACGTCCCATCATAAGCCCAAAACGCCCCGCTATCTTGCGGGGTTGCTTTTTCTATCAAGCCTAACAAATCCTTAGCAACTCGCTCTGGCGTGAACAACTTTCCCTCTGGGACATTGGTTTGAAAAGGTGCCGACAAAGCGGTATCTGTGGTGCCAGGGTGAAGTGAAAGCACCGTGCCATGTTTGACCACTCTTTGCCATTCGATCGACATGGTTTTTAGGAACATGTTTAATGCGGCTTTCGATGCTCGATAGCTGTACCAACCACCTAACTGATTATCGCTAATGCTGCCAACTTTGGCCGAAATGGTCGCAAACTTGGGTGCAGTACTGCGCTTTAGCTTGGGCGTGAAGTATTTCGCCAACAGCAAACTTGGCAAAGTATTAACCGTGATGGTTTGCTGAAAGAAGTCTGCGTCGAGCGAGCTAAGATTCTTCTCAGGACCTTTCTCTTGGGTGTGCAACATACCAACACAGTTCACCAACCAATCGACGTGTTCAATCTGCTCACTGAACGCTTTTACCTGCTCGTCTTGCGATACATCCACTTGATGCCAAACGACATTTGGGTGTTGCCAATCTGGTTGCTGCTTACGATAAGTGGCATGCACGCGAGCTTGAGGAAACCGAGCTGCGGCTTCTCTCACCATCGCCAAACCAATTCCACCATTGCCACCGACGATGAGTATTTCCATCACAAGTTCTCCACGTTTTCTATGTAGTGCTCTGCGGTATCAAGAATCGCTTGGCGTTGTTGTTCTTCCATGTTGTCCCAAGAGCGGAAAATCATCCCGATTCGTGGATTGGCTGCGAGGCGCTTGTCGTGTTTGTTCATAAAGCGCCAATAAAGGCTGTTAAACGGACACGATCCTTCCCCACTCCTCGCCTTATTGTCGTAATGGCAACCCTTACAGTAGTCGCTCATTTTGTTGATGTAAGAACCACTCGCCGCGTAAGGTTTGGTGCCAACAATGCCGCCATCCGCAAACAATGCCATGCCACGTGTGTTCGGCATTTCGACCCATTCAATCGCATCAACATAGATACCGAGATACCACTCATCCACTTGATCTGGGTCGATCTCGGTTAGCAAGCAAAAGTTACCAGTGACCATCAATCGTTGGATGTGGTGTGCGTAGGCGTAATCGAGGGACTGCCCAATCGCATTGCGCATACAAGCCATTTTAGTTTCACCATTCCAGAAGAAATCTGGCAGCTTTCTTTCTGCGCCCAATTCGTTGTTTTTCGGGTAATGAGGCATGTTCGCCCAATAGACCCCTCGAATGTACTCTCGCCATCCTAAGATTTGGCGAATAAACCCTTCAACTTGAGAAATGTCGATGTCCGCGTTGGAATGAAATGCCTTGAGTGAAGCATCAATGACTTCTCTCGGGTGCAGTAATTTGCTGTTAAGCGAGAATGAAATTCGGCTGTGATACAAGCTCCACTTAGCGTCGTGCTGGCCTGTCATGGCATCTTGAAAACGTCCGAATAACGGCAGACAGACTTGGCAGAAATGCGCGAGTAAAGAGAGGCTTTGCGCGCGATTAATCGGCCACAACAAGTCCCCTTCGAGATTTCCGATGGTTTTGATGTCATGTCGTGCCAGCCGCTCAATAATGCCGTGGATGTCAGTACTGAACATCAAAGGTTGTGGCAGTTGTTCAATGTCTTTGGCTTTGAGCTTGTTACGATTATTGGCATCGTAATTCCATTTTCCGCCGACGGGCTTTCCGTCTTGCATCAAGATGTCGAAGCGCTTGCGCATACGGCGGTAAAAGTGCTCCATCATGATGTGTTTACCTTGAGGAAACTGCGATTCTATTTCCTCAAACGGCAACAAAAAATGTTCCGAGTCGACACAACGCGTCACGACCCCATCCAGCTTTAGTTTGGCTAACTGCTCCAGAAGACGGTATTCATCCGGGCGTTGATATTCAAACTTACTTGCACCAACTTCACTCGCGTAGTGTTGCAAGACTTGCTCAAGATCGTCGAAGGATTGTGTGTCATCCAACGTGAGGTGCAGAACTTGGTGACCTTCACTCTGACGCTCTTTCGCAAACTGTTCCATTGCGGAAAAGAACGCACACACTTTCTGAATATGATGCGTGACGTAAGTATTCTCTTGCTTGAGCTCCGCAATCAGGTAAAGCACTTGCTCATCCGGTTGCTGAAACCAAGAGTGCTCACTGTTAAGTTGATCGCCCAAGATCAATCGTACGGTTTCAAATTGCATTACGGTTTCTCCGATGACGAAGCTTTGTCACTGCTGCCCATCACAATCGGCCAATCGACCATGTCTACACTATCCAAATGCGCGCCAGGACAACGACCTTGCCACCTATCGATGAACTCCATGTGCGGGTCGTACATTTCGGTTTGCTTTTCGAGGTTGAATTGTCGTGAACCACGCGGATCAGCACCAACGCCTGCTAAGTATTGCCAATTTCCCCAGTTTGATGCCACATCGTAATCGACCAGTTGTGACTCAAAGTACGCCGCGCCATAACGCCAATCGAGGCCAAGCTCATGCACCAAACAACTGGCAACTAACTGTCTGCCACGATTCGACATATAACCCGTTTCATTAAGTTGGTGCATACACGCATTGACGATAGGAAATGGCGTTTCACCTTTCTTCCATTGTTGAAAACGGTGCGCGTAAAAGCTGGTGAGTGGTGCTCGATTTTGGATGCCACCGAATCGGAAGAGCTGTCGCTTGTGTCGACGGGCATACCAATAAAAGTATTCACGCCAAAGCAGTTCGAAGTAAATCCAGTAGGTTGAATCATTTGCACCATTCTCCGCTTCATAACGTTTCAACATGGCATAAATAGTTTTCGGAGAAACGCACCCATGAGCTAACCAAGGAGAGAACTTGGTGGAGTAATCCATGCCATCTAAACCGTTGCGTGTTTGTTTGTATTCACTGGCTAGTGTGGAAGCAAAATACTGGCGACAATGTTCAAGCCCGCGGCTTTCTCCACCATGAAACGCAGCTTTTGCGTCAAAGTAATATGCAGTAACGGAAGGAAGATTCACACCTAAAGGAATTGGAGGTAACGAACGGATACTCTCGTGGGGCCGAGAGATGTCTGAACCTTCAACTTGCTTTCTAAACTGCGTGAAAGTGGTAGGCAGATTGCTCAAGTCAAATGGCAGTTGTTCTTCCCTTAACAGGGTCCGGATTGCTTGCTGTTTTATTTTTACATGAGACGCGCCTTCAACTGCGCGATCTAACGCTTGTTGCTCATCCGAACCGGGAAAGGCGTCAGCATATATATGTGTGACGCCGAAGCGATTAACAGCATACTTGATTGCTTGATCGGGCGTTAGTTCAACCGCCCATAATCGCTGACCAAGGTGATTCAAAGATTGATTGAGTTCACTAAGCGATGAGTCGAGAAACTGCAATTTCGCGCGCCCGAAAGAGGCTTCCTGCGCAAAGTGATGCAAGTAAGGCGTCATTGAAGGGTAGCAATACAAGCAAATTAACTCGTCCATTTCTACACTGGCGCTTTTCAACAGTGGGTTGTCGTGCAATCGCAAGTCGTTCGTGAACCAATAAAGTCCTATTTTCTTTTTCAATTCGCACCCTCAGATGTTAATTCTTCGTCTACGAGTTCTTTTCACGGAGACCCTGACGTTAAGCCTTTTGATTTACTTGCTTTTATACGAAAACGAGAGTTTGACGATCATTAGGTTACTAGCGTTTACACGGAATCCATTTGCTGGATATCTCAAAACACGCAATACCACCAAATGCCTGTACATGTTTCATACTGATATTTTATAAAATTTGAATCCAACGGTATTGATCACGATCTTAATCACTCATTTTCTATATAAACCATGCAAAAGTGATAAAAATTAAAGCGACATTAGTTAATATCCGTTAATCTAAGCCCAATCCCATTTTGCTAGTACCATCGCAGAAATGACCGACGAGTTTAAGAAATCAACCGCTAATTTAAAAAAAGCGGTCCCACTGATGATCAAAAACCATGTTGCTGCCACGCCAGCCAACTACGCGCTTTGGTATACCTACGTTGACAAGACCATTCCAGAACTCAACTTTGAGTTAGACACGGTGTTAGAAAACTACGGTATTTGCCCGCCAGCAACCAATAAACAGCTTTACAACAACTATGTGGCCAGCAAAGCAGAAACCAGCCTTGAAGATCTTAGAACCAATGTAGAAGTTCTGCTACATGAAGTATCCAGTTCAATGAGCGATACAATTTCAGATACTTCCTCCTTTTCTGAGATGGTAGACAAAAGCTTTAATAAACTGGAAAAAGTTGAGGACAATAGCCTAAGCATTGAAGAAGTGATGGTAGTGATTCGTCAACTTGTCGCAGAGTCACACGAAATTCGTCACTCAACAAAGTTTTTGAATAGCCAATTGACTAACGCGAGTGAAGAAATTTCTCGCCTCAAAAACCAACTGGCTGAAGTACAGCAAGATGCGTTGTTCGATGGTTTGTCAAACCTATACAACCGCCGAGCATTTGACAAAGATCTCTCTTCACTTATTGCATCAAATCAGGCAATGACCTTGATCATGCTTGATATCGATCATTTCAAATCATTTAACGACAATTACGGGCACCTTTTTGGCGATACAGTATTAAAAGCCATTGCCCGCCGGCTACAACAAAGTTGTCGAGATGGGATATGTGCGTACCGTTTTGGTGGTGAAGAATTCGCGTTAATTGTACCTAACAAATCTCTGCGAATTGCTCGCCAATATGCAGACACACTACGCCGGATGATAGAAAAACTGCGTATCAGAGATAAGCGCTCAGGCACACAAGTTCACAGCATTACCGCTTCTTTTGGGGTAGCAGAATTTGAGCCGGGTGATACGCCTGAAGCCTTAATCAATAAAGCTGATAAACAGCTTTATGAAGCAAAACAACTCGGTCGTAACCGCGTGATGCCAATTTAAATAAACTGACTAAGCGAAAACGACTTTTACGATGAAAAAGAAAACCCCGCGACGTAAAGTGCGGGGTTTTTATATCCAATCATGAGTATCTTAATCGACGCTGTAGCAGTAACTTAGAATGTAGTCGTCACCATTTTTTGCGGTATATTCTTTATCTTCACTGCATGCCATCGGCTTACCTTTTTTGTCGCCTTTGATTAGACTTATCCAATGGCGCATCGCGGTTGGTGCATTGCCAGTTAGTTCAGGATGAAACGTCGTGCGAGTTTCCAATTGAATATCGTCAATGTCCACTAATTCCACGCAACCAGTGCCTTTGTGACAGCCAAACAGCACTTCTACATGATTGCCCGAATCATCTTTAAACAAAATCGACTTTGGATCTTCCTTTTCACCAGTGTACGCCACAAAATGTTTCGGGCTTTTCAGGCCGCTATGCGTACCGTCTTTGAAGTAAGCCAATACATGGCGATAATCAATTACGTAACTTGATACGTCTTGGTGCGACCCGTTCTCCAATGGGAACATGCGGTCAAGCAGTTGCTTCGCTTTTACTTGTTTCTCACTCTGCTGCTCGGCACTTACCGCTTCGACGGCAAATACGGCTTCAGCGATAAATGGGCGTTGTTGTTGTTGCATCTCTTTTTTATCGAAGTTCAGCATATTCATCGTCATATCCTCGCACTTAAAAACTCGTCCTAGAGTAAAAACTTAAATCCTTTATTTAAGTTTCAGGCAATTCTGTGAAGTGGATGGTTAATTTCCTTGCCTGCTCATTATGTAGACTAGCGAAATATTGACTACAATTTCACAACAAAAATTTTACAATGTGAATTTTACAAAATGTCTGTGTCAAAAAGCCTTATTCGTCAGTCTCATTTTCTTGGTACGAAAATTCGTAATCTAAGAAAAAACAACCATTTAACGATGGAGGATTTATCTGCCCGTTGTGTAAGAATTAATCCAGAGTACGCTCCTTCGGTTTCTTACCTTTCGATGATTGAGCGCGGAAAACGCGTACCGAGTATCGATATGCTCGAAGTGATCGCGGAAGTTTTTCAAAAAGATCCTGCGTGGTTTTTAGATGATGAACCCGAATTAGAAGCCATCACACCCAACAAAGGGAATCGTGGTGGGATTAGTGGCATGGCGCTGGAGCCGAGCTTCCTGTTCTCCAATGATATTCTTCAAATCGCGATACCAGAAATGCTCTCCCAAACAGGTATCACAGGGCGTCAATTCGCCCACTTACTGATCCGTGCACACCAAGAGAACCACCAAAACCATTTCCCAGACTTAGAACGGGCAGCGGAAGAAGTGGGCTTAAAGCGACTTAATCTGTCAGTGGAAGATCTGATCGACATTGCAAAGAGTATGGGGTTGGATATTCGCTGGGTAGACCGAGCGCCACAAGATGTGATTGATGAACTGGGCGTCAGCGCCAAACAGTTGATTACGTCTTTCATGGAGCCACCTGGGACTATTTATCTCAATAAACGAATGCGTGACTATCCAACCCGATTGAAGTATGACTTGGCGGTATATATCGGCCATCGAGTGCTCCATAGCAGCGATGCAATGAATAACGTTTTATCTATCGGGCATCAAAACAATTGGGAGCAAATGGACAGCCCTGTGTCGAACTCTGAACTCAATTCGCAAGATATCCTGCAAGCTTGGCGTGATTTTGAGTCCAGCTTCTTTGCCGGTGCCCTACTCTGCCCCAAAGTACCCTTTCGTCAGTTGCTTGACCGTTCTGGTTACGAGATTGATGTTCACAAAAAGGCGGGGGTTTCTCCTTCCGTTGCAATGCGTCGCATGACGGTGGTCTCGCCTTACCCTCATTGGCACTATTTTGATGCCTATGGCCCTGGCAAGTTAAAAGCCGTGTATCGCGGAAATGGTATTCCATTGCCTTGGGGCAACATGCGCAAAGTGAACGACCCTTGCCAGCACTGGGCCGTATTCCGACGCCTTTCCCAGCCTTTGGATACCAGTTCAGCGCAAATTTCGATTTTAAATGTTGGCGACGAGCCACGTATCTACTGCTGCGAATCGGTCAACGTATTTGATCCTGCGGGGAATAATCGCGTGCTATGTGCCGGTATTGATCTTAACCCTGCCATTTCTGCACAAGGTGGCGACGCCGTTTCTATAGCGGAAGAACTTAAGTCCCTTTGTGTCGCTTCCGGCGGAAGTAGTGTTATTCCTCCCCACATCAAAAAAGACTTAACGACTATCGCTAAGATATTAAACATCAACTGGATAGAGCGCGGGATTCAAACCCAAGCAAGGTTGATCTGCTCCAGAGGGGCGGTTTGTCCAAGACAACCTAGTTGTTACAGCAAGTGCGGAGAAGCTGATGAGACGGGCAACGATGTGAATATCATCAGGCTTTAGAAAGAAAAAACGCCAATCACAATAAACGTGATTGGCGGTATATACTTGTGAACAATTTGTATTCACTAACAACGTCAGTTGGCTAGGTGACCCTCGGCTTAATAAGGGTCACTCTAAGTAAAGCACGATGCGTGCCAACTTTAAAAAAGCCGTTTTTTAGTAGATCCAGATGCATATCGTTGCTTTATTAACCATTAATTTCGCAAACTGCATTTGCAAAATGCAACATTATGCAAATATGCCACTGAATGCACTGCTAATAACGACTCTCTCAGCAAAGTGTCTGTGAACATATGAAGTCACATATTCTTGCACCTCAATGATGATGAGATTTCGGGCTCCCAACTTTACCATTCCTCTAACCCCTTATTGAAACTGGGTTCAGGCTCATCCGCCATGCTTTTGTTGATACATTCTCTCATCGGCTATTTTCATCATTTGCTCAGGAGATGACATTTTCGGGTCAAATATCGCGTACCCAATACTGGCTTTCAAATAGATAAGCGTTTCATCGTAAATGACGGGCGTCGAGCATAGCGCTAATCGAAGTTTTTGTAGAAGGGACTGAACATTTTCTTCCGTTCCAGGGTGATGGACTACAACTAAAAACTCATCACCGCCCATTCTGGCCACGATGTCTGATTTACGCAGAGAGCTTTTTACCCTTTCAGCCGTAGCGATTAAAACTTTGTCACCTGCGTCGTGACCATAGGTGTCGTTAATGTGTTTAAACCTATCTAGGTCAATATTAATTAAGGCGAAGCTATAACGCTTTTTATAACGTTTCGCTATTTCGAACTGCTGCTTGTAAAACTTCATAAAATAGCGACGGTTTGGTAAATTCGTGAGTTCATCGTGTAAAGCTCTGTCATCTGCAATGGTATACAGTCGATAAATGGCGAACAGCGCGAGGCTAAGTGCGAATATAATGGGATAGCCGATTACTCTAGCTAAATGCAACTGATGCCAAGAGATTTGGCGATCAGCTTTGCCTCCAGAGAAAACCACCATACTCCACCCACCATAAGGAAAATGAACCATCTCTTTTGCATATGCCATGCTACTTACACTTTGCGCGCCAAAGAAAGCATCACCAAATGAGCCACCGCTATCGTAACCACGGATCATTAAAGGGTAACGATACGAGAAATCAATTACGCCGGTTTCTCTCATCAGAGCATCGAAATCAATCACCGCACTGATCACTCCCCAGTAGTCCTGATTCATTGGAGGATCAAGAAAAACAGGCACACGCACGATCAAACCTCGGCCACCTTGAATCAAAGTCACTGGCCCTGCGATGAAAATTTCTTGTACATCCTTGGCTTTTTGCACCTGTACCCACTGCTGTGGCACTGCGCGGTAATCAAGGCCGATTAGGCGCTCATTACCTTGGCGTGGAAATACATGACTAATTACATCATTTTTCGCGATACCGATGATTGTAATATGTTTACTTTTATTTAGGATTCGGTGAGCGGCGATACTCAATTCTTCTTCTTGGTTTTTAGGAAGTAACGTAATGAGTGTCGCTAAAGTACTGGCTTTGTAGATATCCGCCATAAGTACCGCTTCCAAATTGGAACGGAGAATGGAAAGTTGTTCTTTGGCCTCAACTTGAACTCGCTCTTTGTGAAGCTCTTGCTGGTTTCGATTTAACAGCTCGATAACCCCAATACACAAAGCGAAAAAGGTGAGGAAGAACAATGCAAAATAGCATCGTTTTCTGGGTAAATAACGCATTTTCTCCCCACAACTCGTATACAACTACGAGATTTTTTATTTATTGTTAAAATTCTTATTATCACAAGAATAACCAATCATAATCAGAAAGGTAACAGTGATTGACAACTTTTATGTTTTAGGTGTGAGATGATGCATCAACAAGGCGATTTATTTGGCGGCGATCTATGGCAAGAAGTAGAAAGAGGAAAACTTTATTATGATCCTCAATTTCTTAACCATCTTGAGGCGGATAATTACTTTGACCAACTTCGAAAGACACTGCCATGGCACCAAGAACACATTACTATGTTCGGCAAGTCAGTACTTCAACCTCGCTTACAAGCGTGGCACGGTGATGCAGCATATACTTACTCAGGCTTAACCATGCAGCCTCACCCTTGGACTCCTGAGTTAACTCAGCTCAAAGTGCGTTGTGAATCAGTTGCTGATGTCACTTTTAATTCTGTTCTCGCTAACTTATATCGACACGGCCAAGACTCAATGGGCTGGCACCAAGATAATGAACCAGAGTTAGGTAGAAACCCTGTTATCGCATCTTTGAACTTAGGTGAAACACGTCGATTTTTGCTTAGAAATTTACATTGTAAAACTGAGATTGAATATGAGCTTTCTCACGGCTCCTTACTGATTATGGCTGGCGAGCTACAGCATCACTGGAAGCACTGCGTACCAAAAACCGCGAAAACCAAAGGTGAACGTATCAACCTGACTTTTAGGCAAATTTTTAACTATTGACTCAGCTTTTACATTCTCAATTAATATTGATGGTAGGTTTAGGTTCAGGACTTCATAGGGAATGGATTTATGCGTATTAAACCTCTTAGCTTAGCGGTCTTACTCTCTTGCTCACTTACCTTTGCAGCTCAGGCATCACAGGAAGAGGTACCGCTTCTCGATAATACTCAATCAGCGCAGTTGATTCGTAGTACCTACGAACAGGAACTGTTCACTTTCCCGGCGTTTAAAGAGGGCCATTTTGGCTTACGCATGTACCGCCAAACATTAGATGAGAAATATCACGCTGCCATTTGGACCGACATGGCACAAGTAGCCAGCCGGTTAAACCAATTTGCTAATGAAGTTGTTGAACCAGAAGACATCATTCTCTATTCATCTCAAAGGCTGACCACGTATCAAGAGAAAGAAACCGAACGAGGGCAGCGACGCTATACCGTGACTAAACACCATCCTGAGTACCTTTATCTTGGTGTGGATTTGCTTGGCGCAATGGCAAGAGCAAACGAATACGACCTAAAGCATAAACAAGACAAAACGCTGAGAAAAATTATTAGGCGCTACGATTTCTCGCGTTACGTTACGGACAAAGAGATGATAGAAGCATGGGCAGCTCAGCTTGCAAACCAAGTCTACTGGCTTCGTCAGTTAGGAGAGCAAGATGTGGTCGAGGAATTCACTCAAACCTTCCGTGACACCTACCCCGACGATAAAGATAAGATGCTTTCAGCTCAGCAGTATTGGAACAAACTCTATGGGATGACGCACATCATCTTTGCCGATTCACAGTATTATCAGGAGCGAGTAAGCGAGAAGAAACACCAATGGATTTATGATTACTTTCGCAACAATATCGACACTATCCTACTGCGCGCCAAAGAAGACGTGATTGCGGAAGTCGGCATTTCGTTTTTGTTAGCAGGCTTGGACCATGATCCGGTCGTAAAGAAAACCCGCCAAGCCATTCGTCACGCAATCAACGCAGAAAAAGGGATGATTCCGTCGGTCGACGGTAACTTTGATCTCAAGTACGGCGAACACCGTAACGTGCTAGCCATCATGCTGCTCGATTGGAAAGGGGTACATAAAGCGCCAACTTATCAAGAGCACCCAGAGGCTTTTAAATCGATACCTTACGGCTTAATGCCCAAGCCTTAGAAATAACAAAACCCGCCATTTAGGCGGGTGTTTAGTGTGTATCTTCAATCTAAATTAGAGAGAGATAAAAATGCCCGCTAAGCACGCACTCATCAGGTTAGCGAGTGTACCAGCAGCAACCGCTTTTAGGCCTAGACTTGCAACATCTTTGCGGCGCTCAGGTGCCATCACGCCGATAGAACCCAACTGAATCGCAATTGAGCCAATGTTCGCAAAACCACACAACGCAAAAGTGATAATAATTTGAGTATGCTCAGACAGTGTCGCTTTGTGCTGCACAAAATCGATAAACGCAACAAACTCATTCATCACCACTTTCTGACCAATGTATGAACCCGCAGCTAGGATTTCGTGGCTTGGCACACCAATCAACCATGCGAGAGGTGCAAACAAATAACCAAAAATCGCTTGTAGCGTTACGCCAGAGAAACCAAGTATCTCACCCAAGTTTTCTAGCCCCGTGTTCACCATCGCGATAACACTCACGAAAGCGATAAGCATGGTACCAACAGCAACAGCAACTTTCATACCGCCCATAGCACCGCTTGCTAGCGCATCAATTACGTTGCTTTCTTCTGATTTATCTAGCTCAATATTGTTGTAATCGCTTGGCGTTTGACGCTCAGGAACGATAATTTTTGCCATCATCAAACTACCTGGCGCTGCCATAAAGCTTGCCGCGATCAAGTATTTGAGGTCGACACCCAAACCAGCATAACCACCAAGCACACTGCCCGCCACTGAAGCCATACCACCAGCCATCACGGCAAACAGTTCAGAGCGAGTCATGTTAGAAAGAAATGGACGAATAAGAAGTGGTGACTCGCCTTGAGATAAGAAGATGTTCCCTGTTGCAACCAAAGACTCTGCTTTACTCGTACCCAAGAACTTCTGGATAGCGCCGCCAATAAATTGAATTACTTTTTGCATAATGCCCAAATAGTAAAGGGCGGAGATAAGAGCACTGAAGAAGATGATGATAGGAAGGACACGAATAGCGAAGATAAAGCCAGAAGAAGCGAGGTCACCAAAGAGGAATTTAATCCCTTCATCAGCAAAGCTGAGTAGCCCCGCGACCCCATTACTTAAACTCGCCAGCGCCGCTTGACCCAACGGGAAATAGAGCACCAAAGCAGCAAACCCCATTTGTAGCATCAAGGCGCGAGATACAGTTTTCCAATTAATGGAAGAACGACCCTCAGAAAGTAGGAAAGCACAACCTAGCAGTGCAACAATACCAAATAGACTAAATAGAACACTCATGAGCTGGACCTACTAAACGTTGAAAAAGAAAAAAGAGCCAAAGGAATTGGCAGAAGAAAGGGACAACGCAGCGAGTGATAACTCACTTTTAGATCCAGAATGTAGACAGAACGAATAGTTCGACATCTTATTTTTACCTTATACAAGCAATTGAACGTAGCTGGTCCGGTCCGTGGGGTCATTCACTGCTGGCGAGCATGTTGCTTGGCCTGCTCCATGTGACGGCTTGTATGGGTAAGGGTCCTGAACAACTAAACCCTAATTCCCGCTTAAACGGGACGCAAGTATAGCCAACAAAAAGAGATATTCATCACATTTATTTACGCAAACGTTCAAGCGTTCAAAATTTAGGCAAAAGTACTCTTTTGTCGTCATACTATTAATAAAAGTAAGGGCATAAGGATAGGCGTTGATGGTAAAAAACATAAAAGTGACCAATAAATATGCAATCAAACTCGAAAGAGCCAAAATTCGTCATTTTGCTCTCGCCAACAGGTGGATTTTGGTTATACAATTCGCGTTGCTTCTTTCGAGGCCTCTGAGTATTCAGAGCATCATGATGCCGAGATGGTGAAATTGGTAGACACGCTAGCATGAGGTGCTAGTGCCTTTGGTGTGAGGGTTCGAGTCCCTCTCTCGGCACCATTATCCTTCTTCCCTAATTTTGTTCGAGTGTAATGCAAAGTTCTAAGCAGGCAAGACAGTCTACAGATGCTAATCAACTTCTGAGTGAGCTTGCGGTTCACGCTTTATTACACCTGCACTTTAAAATTCACGCGTCCTCGCATGGCCTCTCCCTTAAAGAACGTAATGACTTACTTCAGAAATGGCTGAAACCAAAACTGAAGAGTAATCGCTATAAGCTGATTAAAAAGCCGTTAAAATCTTTGACTCAGCAGGCAAAAGGTGAGAACGGAAATCTGGAAGCATTACTCGAGCGCTGCGTCGGTGCAGACAAACCCAGCAACCCTCAACCCGATCTAGATAGCTACTTGCTGCTGATCAACGAGATTGAGAAGAAACTGGGGACTACCGTGTTATTATCTCGACCGGAAGACGTCGACTTATCTCACGACCAACACGGCTGTTTGCTGTGTGTGCTTTCTGAGAACTTAAATCAGCACTTCGATGATAATAACGCCCTAATCGCTCCTATTTCGATGCTGTTCCGCGGACCAATGAGTCAACGTTCACTTTTTCTTGGCAGCATTTACGCCAGTGGTACCTTCAATTATGAAGTGCAGTATCAAGACGACCAGTTCGTTCGCATCACATTAGAGTTGGCGTAAGTGTAACGCTAAGAAATAAACGAATCGAAAAAGGCCGCGAAACTCGCGGCCTTTTGCTTATCTAGATTTAAACTTGAGTTAATCGATCTCTTTAAATCGAGCAGTAAAGTGGCGCAGCACTGGTGGCTCGTACTCGAAAGTGAGCCCTTTTAACTCATGTGCACGATTTTTCAGTTCGATAATCGCATCCGCAATGTAATCCATATGATCGTTTGTGTAGACACGACGTGGAATGGTCAAACGCATCAACTCAAGCTCTGACACTTTTTGTTTACCCGTTTCCGGATCTCGACCAAGCAGCAACGATCCTATCTCTACTGCTCGAATACCCGCTTCCAAGTACAAAGCATTACACAATACCTGCGCAGGAAACTGATCCGCTGGAATATGTGGCAAAATCTTAGCGGCATCCACAAACACCGCATGACCACCCGTTGGGTATTGAATCGGAATACCGCCTTCACGTAAGCGCTCACCTAAGTATTGAACTTGGCTAATTCTATAGTGAAGAAAATCCTCATCCGCGGCTTCATACAAACCGCGAGCGAGCGCTTCCATATCACGCCCAGCCATGCCGCCGTATGTTACAAATCCTTCCATGGGTACGCAGCGCGTCTGCACCGCCTGGAACAACTCCTTATGATCACGAATACAACACATGCCACCAATGTTTACCATCGGGTCTTTCTTAGCTGACATGGTGAGCATATCACCGTACTGGTACATCTCACGGATGATTTCCAGAATCGATTTATTCTCGTAACCCGCTTCACGCTGCTTGATAAAGTAGGCGTTCTCACAGTAACGAGCCGAGTCAATCACCACTGGAATATCGTACTTGGTTGCAATCTCGTACACACTGCGCATGTTTTCCATCGACACAGGCTGACCACCGGAGCTATTACAAGTAATCGTGGTGATAATTGCACAAATGTTATGCGAACCGTGCGCTTCAATTGTTGCCACCAGCTTATCGATATCAAAATTGCCCTTCCAATCATAAGGCGTAGTGGTGTCGAATGCTTCTTCCGTTACCACGTTAATCGCTTTACCGCCATTGAGTTCAATGTGACCCGCTGTGGTATCAAAATGGTAGTTCGAGATAAATACTGGCGTTTCGCCACCACGCACCTGACGCATACGCTCAATCAAAGCTGGGAACAAAATTTGCTCGGCACCACGCCCTTGGTGTGCAGGCACGGTGAGCTTATAACCGAAGAAGTGCTCCACTGCATCACACAGGTTGTAGTAATTTCGACTCCCCGCATAGGATTCATCCCCCATCATGATGCCAGCCCACTGATTATCACTCATGGCACCAGTGCCAGAGTCAGTCAGCAAATCGATATAAACATCATCACTACGAAGAAGAAATGGATTATAGCCCGCTTCTTTTAACGCGACTTCACGGTCTGCCAAAGTCGTCATTTTGATTGGCTCAACCATTTTGATACGGAAAGGTTCTGGAATACGTTTCATTGTTAATTTCCTTATACGCATTGCCCTACGCAGTTTCACGTAAGACTAAAAAACAAATAGATAGAATGCTTTTCAATGCGATTGCATTGAGGAAATCAACGAGAAGAGATTTTACTAAGAAGAGACAAGCAGTAGTCTAGGTTATACCAGAACGACAGCACCAAACGGCTATCGAGAATATCCTTTATTCTCATCGTCTTCGTCCTCCTGATAAAAATAAAAAGTCAGAAACCCCATGTCTCTGACCTTTTCAATATAGTGCAGTTTTCAATCAATTTTCAGTGAGGTCACCCTCATTTTAAGAAGGTCTCGCCCTTTTCATTCTGCGTTTGATATTACTTTCTTTGACTAGGTAATCGAAAAGTGGCGCGAATAAGTTAGCAAATAGAATCGCTAACATGATGCCTTCTGGATAAGCCGGGTTCAGCACTCGGATAAAAATCGTCATCACGCCGATTAATAGTCCGTATGCCCATTTCCCGTTATTGGTAAAAGCTGCCGAGACAGGGTCTGTCGCCATGAAGAAGGTACCAAACGCAACCCCACCAATCACGAAGTGCCAGTAGAACGGCATGGAGAACATGGGGTTAGAGTCTGAACCGATCGCATTCAATAGTAATGAAGCTCCGATTAAACCGACCAACACGCCCGCAACAATTCTCCACGATGCAATCTTCATAAAGATGAGAACCAAGCCTGTTAGTGCGATCAACAACGTGGAGACTTCACCCATCGAGCCTGGTAAATTACCAACAAAAGCATCTCCCCATGAAATTGGCTCTCCCGTCATATTATTTATCAAAGCACTTTGCCCTCCTTCATACCATTGGCTAAGTGGAGTAGCGCCAGAGTAACCATCAGCCGCGACCCACACGGCACCACCGGACATGTTGGCAGGATAGGCAAAGTATAAGAACGCGCGCCCTGGTTTACCTTACCAGGCGTGTAAAAAATGGTTTCGACAGCTTCGAAAAGTGGGTAGAACTTGTGATACTTCCCACCTGGACCAAACTTAGGTGTCGCTTTCTCAAAGTAATGTTTAAGGCTCATAACGCTCCTCCTTTATCTAAAAGATGGTACGCACATGTGTAAAAAGCGATCGTTTTTTAATCTCTTCGTCTTCCTTCTTCGTATTTCACCTTGTTCGCCACTCTTCTGTCTCCTCTTTAAATCCGGCGAACAGTTTATCCAACGAAAAAGGGACCGCTCATGGACACACTCGCCATTGACCTAGCTAGATTCCAGTTTGCCTTTACTGTCTCTTTCCACATTATTTTTCCAGCTTTTACGATTGGTTTGGCAAGTTATCTCGCTGTATTAGAGGGCTTGTACTTAAAAACGGGCAACAAACAGTACATGCAAATCTATAAGTACTGGCTCAAAATCTTTGCCATCAGTTTTGGTATGGGTGTGGTGAGTGGCATCGTGTTGAGCTATCAATTCGGTACTAACTGGAGCGTGTTTGCCGACAAAACAGGCCCAATCCTGGGCCCGCTAATGGGTTATGAAGTTTTTACTGCGTTTTTCCTCGAAGCGGGGTTTTTAGGCGTGATGCTTTTCGGTATGGATAAGGTGGGTAAGAAGCTTCACTTCGCCGCGACTTGTATTGTTGCATTCGGGACGTTTTTGTCTGCGTTTTGGATACTTTCGGTTAATAGTTGGATGCAAACACCAGCGGGCTACAGTATCAACGAAGCCGGACAGTTTATCCCAGAAGACTGGTGGGCGATTGTCTTCAACCCTTCCTTCCCTTACCGGCTCGTTCATATGTTGCTCGCCGCTTACCTTACTACTGCCTTTGTTGTAGCCGGCGTTGCCGCTTATCACTTACTAAAAGCAAACCATAACCCTCTAGCCAGAATTATGTTCTCGATGGCAATGTGGATGGCTGCCATCGTGACACCAATTCAAATCGTTGCTGGAGACATGCATGGTTTAAACACCCTTGAACATCAACCCGCCAAAGTCGCCGCGATGGAAGGGCACTATGAGTCTCACCAAGGCGCGCCATTGATCCTCTTCGGTATCCCTAACGATGAAGAAAAACGCATGGAATACGCACTGGAAATCCCCAAACTCGGTAGTTTGATTTTAACTCATGACCTCAACGGTGAAGTGAAGGGATTAGATGCTTTTCCAGAGGAGGAACACCCTCCTGTCTCTATCGTTTTCTGGTCTTTCCGAGTCATGGTCGCGCTTGGTTTTGGCATGCTTGTTATTGGTTTGTGGAGCCTTTGGCTAAGAAAACGTCGCAAACTTTTTGATTCGAGGGCACTTCAACGTATTTGTGTGCTGTTTGCCCCAGCGGGGTTCATTGCAGTTTTAGCAGGCTGGATAACTACCGAAGTCGGTCGACAGCCTTACACCGTATACGGTCTTTTAACCACAGCCAATTCGGCATCGCCTATTGATGCCGCCGCGGTGAGCGTCTCCCTGACGGCGTTCATCGTGGTTTACTTTGTGGTTTTTGGAGCTGGCTTCTTCTATCTCCTACGCTTGATGCGCAAGTCTCCAACTCGATATGAAGAAGGTCTAGATAGCCGACTTCCTGATGGCACGAAAACCGATGCCATCACACACTCTAACCATCTAACCTAGGAGCTAACTCATGGATTACGCATTAATTTGGTACGCTTTGATTGGGCTCGCCGTTCTGATTTATGTCGTGTTAGATGGCTTTGATCTCGGTATTGGTATCCTATTCCTCAGCGCTAATGACGATGAAGAGCGCGACATGATGATGAACAGCATCGCTCCTGTTTGGGATGGGAATGAAACTTGGCTAGTTCTTGGCGGTGGTGGGCTTTTTGCCGTGTTCCCCCTCGCCTACGCGGTCATTATGCCAGCACTCTATGCTCCTCTGATTTTAATGCTGCTCGGATTAATTCTGCGCGGGGTTTCTTTTGAGTATCGCTTCCGAACACAACGCGGAAAGTTTTTATGGGATAGCGCTTTTTTCATTGGTTCACTCACCGCAGCATTGATGCAAGGCATTATGCTCGGAACCCTGCTCCAAGGTATAGAGGTTAGTGAACGAGCATACGCAGGTGGATGGTTTGATTGGCTTTCACCATTTAGCGTATTTTGTGGCTTGGCGCTTGTTTGTGCTTATATTCTGCTCGGTTCATGCTGGTTATTAATCAAGCTTCCAGAAGAGCTGATGGGGCGCTATTACGTGGTCGCGCGACGATGGGGGCTAGCGATGGTAGCCTGTATATTCATCGCCAGTTTGTGGCTGCCATTGAGCCAAAATATCGTATTTGAACGTTGGTTCTCATTACCAAACTCGCTACTGTTTTTCATTTTACCAATTATTGCAGCGGCACTTATTTGGCAGTTATTCAAAGCCTTACTCGACCACAAAGCCGTCCGAGCCTACGTTCTTGCGATCGGCCTGTTTCTTGTGTCCGCGATGGGTTTCGGTGTCAGTACATTCCCTTACTTGGTCCCATTCGCACTCACTTATCAAGACGTCGCCGCGCCAGACAAAAGTTTGGCATTTTTACTTGCCGGCGCGGTGGTATTACTTCCTCTGATCATAGCCTACACGGCTTATTCGTACTGGGTTTTCCGCGGCAAGATGAAACGTGGAGAAGGATATCACTGATGAAACTAAAACCCATTTTGTGGTTCATTGGCATTTGGCTGGTAAGCGTGGTCGCCTTGTTTATCATCAGTTCGTTGATACGAACTGCGATATTGTAGGCCCAGAGTCTACTGCACCACATCTGAAGCCATTGAGGTCTATACTCAAGCAAGAGTAAAACAACGGAGTGTTTTTATGACCTTAAAGCGGTTTCTGGTAACTTTGATTCCTTTGACGGTTCCACTGTTTTCACCAAATGCATTGGCCGTAGACAAGCAGATGTCATCCGCCATTAAAAGTAAAATGCGGTCTATTTGCTCCGCAACAGACGAGCAGGGCCGTTGGCGACTTGCCGAAGCAACTCCTGACGCCAGACGTTCACTTAACATGGTGCTTTATCAAATGAATGCCGATGATAAATTGAAAGCAATTCATGAGGTGAGAACGAAAATGGTCGGCGGCACCCATTATGCGTTTGAGTTCGAGTTGCAAGATGGTCAAGTCTGGAATGCAATTGTATTGCACAGTGCCCGAGGCGATTACATGATAGAAAGACACGCCAAGAAAGGTGAACTCTGCCCTAAAGATGGCAACTCCTAATTCCCAGATTCAAATACAATAAAGGCGACAGTTACGTCGCCTTTGTTTTATACCGTTTTCGCCTCTATCTTTTCATTCACTTTATCGCAAATGTACTCTCCAATAGGCATTGCAGATGTCGCTGCAGGAGAGGGGGCGTTGCAAACGTGTAAGCTTCTTGCGCTCTCGGCAAACAAGAAGTCATGAACCAAGGTTCCGTCGGATAACACTGCTTGCGCACGAATACCCGCAGGATATGGTTTGAGATCTTCTACCTTGATGCTTGGGCAATATTTGTTGACCAACTTGAGGTAGCCCGGCTTCCACCACGAGTTCTTAAACTCATCCAGTCCGGTTTTTAGATGCTTTTGTGTCACCTTCCAAAAGCCGGAGAAACTGAGCATTTGCATGGTATCTTGCAAGCTGAAGTTAACCTTGTCGTACCCTTCTCGCTTCCAGCCTTGCACGGCATTTGGACCTACGGTCACACTGCCATCAATCATGCGGGTCAGGTGGACGCCCAAGAATGGCAAGTCAGGGTCGGGAATTGGGTAAATAAGATGATTCACCACTTGGTCGTGTTTGCTATCTAAACGGTAGTATTCACCACGATAGGGGATGATTTGGAAATCGGTCGGAATAGACATCATCTTCGTCATGCGATCCGCCATCAAGCCGCTGCAAGTGACCAAGAATTTGGCATTGAGCTGCATGGTTTGCCCGTCTGAAATGCAGGTCAACTGAACTTCTTCGTCTTTCTCTTCGGCAGCCACCACTTTGGTTCTCAGACTGATTTGACCGCCGAGCTTTTTGAACTCTTCCGCCATCTGCTCCGTGACCAAACGATAATCGACAATACTGGTGGTTTTGACATAAATCGCGCCCAATCCCGTGATGTTTGGCTCAGCCAGCTTAAGTTGAACTTCATCGAGTAGCTTTACGTCGATGCCGTTGACATGGCAGCGCTCATAGAGGGCATTCATGCGTTCGACTTCTTGCTCATTGGTCGCAACCAGTAACTTGCCACAGTTCTCCACCGGAATATCGTGCTCAGCACAGAACGAAATGGTTCGCTCTACCCCACGCTTACAAAAATCGGCTTTTAAGCTGCCCGGTGCATAGTACACCCCGGCATGAATCACGCCGCTGTTGTGTCCGGTTTGGTGCTTGGCAAAACCGGACTCTTTCTCAACCAATAAAATGGATTTGTCTGGATGACGTTGCTGCAGTTGCCATGCCGTCGACACACCAACGATACCGCCACCAACAATGATGTAGTCATAGACTGATTTCATACGACCTCTTATAAAACCGATAGTTGAGATTGTTGCAATTTGAACTTGCGACCACTGTAAATGAACACCGCGATAAATACCGCGCAACTTGCCACACGAACCAACATTGGGATGTCGTGCCAAACCAACAATGTACCCACCACTACCAACAAGAGACGCGTCAGAATGTTTAGAGGGCCTTCCAAGTAGCCTTCAATCGCACCAATCAATGCATAGGTACCGATGATGGCAAAGAAGCCCACGGTAATCACTGACGTCACATCCCAACTGACTAAGCCTGTGTAGGCAATAAGTAATGGTACAAGATACAAACCCTTAGCGATTTTCCATGCCATCAAACCGGTACGCATTGGCGGTGTTTTTGCAATGGTTGCTGCTGCAAATGCGGTCAAACACACTGGAGGCGTAACGTTGCTGTCTTGCGATAACCAGAAGATGATGAGGTGAGCAGCTAGCAACGCCAAGCCTACCGCTTCCATACCCAAACTTTGCTCTAGTAGAGTTTCCATAAAGTCCGCAGGTACTAGCGCCACCATTTCTTTCGCGGTTTCCAACGCCATTGGCGCATTAAGCAGTTCCAACTTTTCTGGCGCCGCCAACATGAAGATGGCTTTTGCTTGTTCAGGCAATTGACCCGACACCATCAATTCAAGCAATTGGTTTTCCGCAATCAACTTGTAAAGCGCAGGGGCAGACAGTGTACCCAATACAATATACGCCGCTGTCACGGGTAAACCCATACCCAAAACAAGAGAAGCGAGCGCAATCAGAACGATCATGATGAACAAGTCACCATTCGCCCAACCATCGATCATCAATGAGAAGGTGTTGCCGATGCCTGTTGTACTGATCACGTTGATCACCAAACCAATACCCACCAGCAATACGGCAGTTGTCGCCATGTTTTTCGCGCCTTGCGAAAGTGCTTCGATGATCGCTTTTGGTCCCATCTTGTGATCTTTCGAGAACCAAGAAGCCACCACCACAGAAATGATCGACAAGCCCGCAGCGTAAGTCGGTGTAAAACCTTGAACCAACAAAGTAACCAACACCGCCAGAGGGATAAGGTTGTGCCAACCGCTGATCAACACTTTTAATAGAGACTCATCACTGGTCGTGATCTTCTGAACGCCGCTGCGTTTGGCTTCGATACGCACAAAGAACGCAACAGACAAGAAATAGATAAGAGCAGGAATGAAAGAAACCGCAATGATATCAACATAAGGAATTTGCGTGTAAGACGCCATGATGAAAGCACCCGCCCCCATCACTGGTGGCATCAACTGACCACCTGTTGACGCTGCAGCTTCAACCCCCGCAGCAAAGCGCGAAGGGAAACCTGCTTTTTGCATTAAAGGAATACTGATAACACCGGTAGAAACCGTATTTGCCACACTAGAGCCCGATACTGAGCCCATCAAACCGGAGCCAATCACCGCAATAAAACCCGGACCGCCGATGATTTTGCCAGCCGCAGCACGAGCCACATTGATGATGTAATCACCAACACCAGAGCGCACAAGAAACGCACCAAACAGAATGAACATGAATACGAAAGTCCAACTGATGCGCGAGATAGAACCAAACATGCCCTCGGAAGAATAGAAGCTACGGTAGAGCAAGGTTTCCATGCTCAAACCCGGGAAGTGGAAAATACCTGTTGCCCACTTACCCCAAAGCACAACGTAGCTCAGACACACCACAATCAGCACTGGAATAAACCAGCCCATGGTGCGTCGGATAAGCTCAATAACAATCAGGATTGCCATGATGGCGAAGACCCAATCGCTGGTCACGAACTTCACACCGCGTTCATATAGCGCATCTTCGGCATAGGGAATGTAGAGCAAACACGCGACCGCGCCCATGGCAATCAACACATCGATGCCGAGTGCAATCTTACTCTGCTTGAGAGAGATATGAGCCGGATACCAAAGCGCACAAATCACCGCAAAGCCAGCAAAGTGGGTCGCGGAAATCCATAACTCTGGTAACGTCGATAAGGTATTAAACCAAATGTGCAAAGCAGACAACACCACGCCAAACACTGTGATTGTGGTGGTTACCCACGGAAAATCAGTGCGCGTGGGCAGCTCAAACTTCTGCAATTCCTTTTCTATTGAGTCGCTCATCTCATACTCCAAGCTCTGGCGGCTTTTTCCATCTTAGAAATCGGTAGGGATAAAATGCCCCGAGCCGAAACTCGGGGCGAAGTTGGCGTTATTTCGCCATCAGGTCTGATGGGATTTCGATGCCCATTTCTTTGTAGTAACGCACCGCACCTGGGTGAAGAGGCACTGGCAAGCCAGCGATCGCTTTCTCAATCGCCATTGCTTTTGTTGCTTTGTGGATGCCTTGTAGGAAAGGCAGGTTCTCGTAGATCGCTTTGGTTAGCTGGTAAACGTCTTCTTCCGAGATATCTTCACGAACTGCCAAGAAGTTAGGCTGTGCAATGGTGGTGATCGGCTTATCTAGACCCGGGTACGTGTTCGCTGGGATCTCGTACTTCGTCCATAGGTTGTAATTGCCGTTCGCCTCTTTGATTTGTTCGTCAGTAAACGAAAGAATCGAAATGTCTTTACCCAACGCAGCAAAAGCTTGAGTGACCGCACCAACAGGTACACCCGCAGGCGTGTTCATGCCGTCAATGGTGCCGTTTTGAAGTGCGCTCGCACTGCCGCCGTAACCCATGTAAGCAAGATTGAATTTATCAGGATCTACTTTCAGACCTTTCATGATTTGGCGACCAGAGTTCTCAGTACCTGAGTTCTTCTTACCGATAGAGAACTTCTTGCCATCTAGGTTGTTCAGATCAGTCACTGTGCCCGTTTTTGCTAGGTCAGAGCGAACAATAAAGTGCTCAACGTTTTGCCAAAGCATAGAGACTGAGCGCAGTTGTTCTTGGCGACCGCTCTTCTCATAAGGACCTTCACCAGACCAAGCCCACGCACCGTAAAGACCTTGTAGAATCGCGAACTGTGCTTCGTTTTCATTCAGCAGTTTAACGTTTTCACCAGAGCCCGCAGAGCTGATTGCAGAAAGGGAGAAGTGGTGCTTTGGTGCCAACTTCACTTTGCTTAACGTCGCCAACGCTACGCCCACAGGGTAGTAAGTACCACCTGTCGATGCCGTTGCAAGAATATAGCTACGATCTTCTGCCGCAGCGTTAGCAGCAATACCAAAAGAAGTCACAGCGACAGCCAAAGCTTTTACCAGCTTATTCATTTTCATTATTACTCTCCGTGTAGTCGTTTCACCATTGGGGATTTACATCATGTTAAACCTTTATTAACAACACATTCCCTAGAGCAATTGAAATGCCAACTTTTAACCCTTTGTATTTATTGAACTAAGAGCTGAAAGACATCAAAAATGAGCAAAATCATGCTGATTTGATAGCAAAGTAATGAGCAAGATCTTGCTCATTTGAAGAGGAGAAGGTTGCACGCCTAGATCGCAAAAGGTTAATAAAATGTGATCAAGACAAAATAAATGCACGATTCACTAATAAGCAATATTTTGCCGATGCAATTTTGGATTGAATTGCAACTAATGAGCGTCTTAACAATAAGAAGAAAAAGCGCATCATTCTAAACTGCTCAATTTATCAGCTGAGGTTTATAGCCTAAACGACTACAAATAGCACAAAAATACAGCAAAGAAAGCCATGTTACAAAAATGAAAAGTCATTTATTCTAATTTTTAATTTAAAAAGCAGCTCGATCCACCAGTTCAGAAATAAACATTGACCGTATCAACTTATTTTCTACTTCGGGGTTGTGCCAATGGCCCTATGTTCGTTAGTGTAACAACACGCCAAGGCAAACGTATTCCTTGGTATTTTTTCGTCTTTAAGGATCACCCATGTCAGCAACTGCGCAATTACAATTCGCTTTAAAACGCCCATCTGGCGTTGCTGCTGCGATCCTCCTGCTCTCTCTGAAACTGATTCAGAGCTGACAGGCTATATCTAAACTTTCTGTCAGCTTGAGAAGAAGCTGACGGGAACACCACATACTCCTCCCATTCCTTTCAGTTTCTTCCAAGCGAAACATAAGAGGAATAACAATGTTAAGCGCACGCAATATCGCCGCTTTGGGCTTCATGACTTTCGCCATGTACTTAGGCGCGGGTAACCTGATCTTCCCTCCATTTTTGGGTTACCAAGCAGGTGAAAACTTTCTGAGCGGGATGTCTGGCTTCCTCTTGACGGGTGTAGGTCTGCCTGCGATGGCACTGGTGATGGTGGCTATCGTAAACGGTTCAGACAAATTAACCGCTGCCCTACCTAAACCTTTGGCGACCAGTTTTTGGGTGATGGTGTTTATCGTGATTGGCCCTGCGTTCGTGATCCCACGTGCAATTACCGTGGCTTACCAATTTAGCTTTGCGCCAATGTTTGGTGATGCAGCTTTGGTGCCTTTCACTATTGCCTTCTGTGCTATCACCATTCTATTTGCCCTATATCCGGGTAAATTGGTCGACAACCTAGGCAAGATCTTAACGCCTGCCTTGATGGCAATCTTGATCATCATGTCTGTGACGGCTTTGGTTTCTCCTGCAGGTGAGCTAACTGCCGCAACGGGACCATACCTATCTGGTGCATTTGCTGAAGGCTTAACCCAAGGTTACATGACCATGGATGCATTAGGTTCTATCGGTTTTGGTTGGATTATCTTCCGCGCGATTCGCAGCATGGGTGTGGATTGCCCGAAAGCCACCGCAAAATACACGCTAATCGCAGCTTTGATGTACGCGGTTGCCATGGCGTTTGTTTACATCTCATTGGCTTACATTGGCTCGACAAGCTCATACTTGGGTTCTGAGTTCAGCAATGGTGGCGACATTTTAACGGCATTCACCTTCAGCCACTTCGGCGCGTTTGGTTCACTACTACTAGGTGCCGTGATGGTATTGGCGTGTTTGACTACTGCTATCGGCGTAACCACCGCAGGCAGTGAGTTCTACGACAACACTTTCAGCAAAGTGAACTACAAAGGCTGCGTTATCACGACCATGGTATTGGCTGGTTTGATCGCCAACGTAGGTCTAGAGCAACTATTGGCTATCACATTGCCAGCGGTTGTGGCGCTTCACCCAGTCGCGATTGCGTTGATGATCATGGCACCAGTGCGCAACAAGATGTCGCAAATCATGGTGGTAGCAACCGCATTCACTGCTCTAACGTTTGGTTGTGTTGATGCGCTGCACATCCTAGGTTACATGCCAAGTTCCACTGATGAGTGGATGGGTAATTACATGCCTCTGTACAATGACTTTGCTAGCTGGATTGTGCCTAGCGTATTTATGATGATTGTTGGTCTGCTGTTTACGACGAAAACCAACCAAACCGAACAATTCGAGCTGGTGAATGAATAGCCGTTTAACATAAGACATCGCTCAATAAGTGCGTTACTATGTAGCTCGCTTATTGATATCAGGCAAAGGAGTTGCCTGAATGAAAGATTGATATGGGTCGCCTATGGATAATCAGTATCTAGACATCAGAACACTGAACTTTATCGTTATTCTGTTCTCTTGCATTTACTCTATTAGTCTGCTTTGTTATCAATACACTCAGGGTAGAGTCAAAGGCTTAAAAACCTTCTCGATATCACTACTGTTTATTGGTTTAGGCCCTTTTTTACTTGGCTTTAGAGGCTCTGCGCCAGACTGGCTGACCATCGTCATAGCCAACACTCTCATATTAGTCGGCTTCTTGCTTACGCTATATAGCGTAAGCATTTTTCGTCAATACCCTTTAAAATTGGCTCACTGTCTTACCTTGTTAACACCTGTTTTCAGTGGTTCATTTTACTATTTCACCTTCCATGACCCTTCTATCAAAAGCCGCATTATTTATCTGAGCATGTATATTTGTATCGTCACCTTCTTTAGTGGTGTCGCCATGCTTAAAGGTACCCAAAAGGACTTAAAGCTCCCTGTTAAAGCAATGGCTTACTCTTTCTTTGGATTTAGTTTTTTTATGGGATTTAGGGCGCTTTGGAGTACTTTTTCAGGTGAGTTACCAAGCTTTATGGTCGCAGGCCTTATCCATCAGCTGACGTTCTTATTTAGCATCTGCCTGATCGTTGCTTTGAGCTTTAGTATGCTGTGGTTAATTAACGGACGCTTGGTGCAATCCATTAATGATCTCTCTCATTTAGATGCACTCACAGGGCTATATAATCGTCGAGCCATGGAAGAAATCGTTCCAAACTTGGTTAGTAAAGCACATAAAAAAAGCCAAGCAATCAGCATTATTATGACTGATGTCGACAAGTTCAAAGCGATTAATGATCACTATGGTCACACGGTTGGCGACTCCGTCATGGCAACGATCTCCACTATTTTTAAAAAGCATCTTCCTGAGTCCGCCTGCATTGTGCGATTTGGTGGTGACGAGTTCATGATTGTTTTGCTCGAAAAAGCACAGCAAGCCAAAATTGTCGCAGAGCAAATTCGCCTTGCGGTCGAAACTGAAACCGCTTTGCAATCATTTAAAACTGAAGTGACCATGAGCTTTGGTATCAGTCAGTTATCTGAGGGGCAATCACTTCAAGAGGCGCTTGCTGAAGCAGACGAAGCGCTATATAGCTCTAAACATACTGGAAGGAACCTCGTTACCTTGTTTGGAGAAGGTAAAGACCTAAATTATAAGTTTGTCCCAGCTCCAGCCAAAAGCGCATAACGTGTTTGTTATGCCAGTAATTTCGAATTAGCTAGAAATCGCACTAAGTATAGTCGGAGCGATTCAAACCAAACTTCTGCATCTTTTGGTTAAGGGTTCGACGTGGTAAATCCAACTCCTGCATCACCTCATTGATGCGTCCATGATGCCTGACTAAAGAATCATGTAGCACCTTACGTTCAAAGTTATGTAGCTGAATCGCCAACGGCACGCCCGCATGCGTCTCTTCGGTTGTTGAGGATGGTCGACTAGAGAGAATTTCCATCACGGAGACGGTTTCATCCAATGCAAAACGCATCGCTACATTCCTAAGCTCACGTACGTTACCGGGCCAAGAGTAAGCAAGAATGGCCTTTCTATCGGCTTCACTCAGCAGACGACTCTCAGGATTACTTTTCAGAGCAAAGTGTTCGAACAAGATCAACGCATCTTCTTCTCGCTCACGTAGCGGTGGCAAATAGATCTGCGCCACATTAAGACGATAGTACAAATCCTGACGAAACTCGTCATGATCATTGAGATCTTCTTTCGCGGCGGCGATCACTCTCAAATCAACTGAGATCTGTTGGTTGCCCCCAACGCGCTCTACCGTATGTTCCTGTAATGAACGCAACACTTTCACCTGCATGGACAGCGGCATACTCTCGATTTCATCAAAGAATAAAGTGCCTTTATCCGCGTATTCCAACTTACCAATGCGCTTTTTACCCGCTCCGGTAAATGCCCCTGCTTCATGCCCAAACAGCTCACTTTCAAACAGGTTCTCAGGAATAGCGCCACAGTTGATTGGCACAAAATGATAGGATCTGCGTTGGCTTTCATTATGCAAACTGGTCGCCACCAGCTCTTTACCACAACCTGTTTCGCCGTAAATGATCACGTTAGTATCAATGCGTGCTAACTTGGCTACTTGTTCTCTAAGCTGTTGCATCACTCGGCTTCGCCCAATCAACACCTCTTCTAAGCCGCTAACGCTAGATAGGTACTCTTGGCGATCTTGAGTAGACGTTTGTGCGCGATAGCTCTCGACCGCTTCGGTTACTCGTTGGGATAAACGCTCAGGTTGGAAAGGTTTCTCAATAAAATCGAACGCACCGTTTTGTAACGCCCCTACTGCCATATCGACGTCACCATGTCCGGTGATCAAGATAACTGGCGTTGGGACGTGATTGGCAATCAGGCTTTCTAGTATCGACAAACCATCGGTGTCTGGCAGGCGAACGTCACTGACAATCGCATCAAATTCTTGGCTCAGAATGGCCGCTTTGCCCTCTTCGCCTAAACTGAATGAGGTCACATCGAACCCCGCCAGTTGCAGCCATTGGCTGGTAGCCTGACGAACAATGTCATCGTCTTCGATAAGTGCAATTTTAGGGATGTCGTCAAAAGCCATGAGTTACTGCCTGCTTTGTGGGGTGGGAAAGAAATCGATCTTTATTAACGGTAGCAAAAACCACTGAGGAGAAAAGGAGCTAGATCTCACTTCTTGCTTACAAGTCTTTAACATCCAACCAGTTAGGCGCACTCTTTAATGACTGTTGGTGAGAACGCACTAGCTGAATGGAGTCGGTATGCAGCGCAAAAGGAATGGCAAAACATGGCTTGTGGTCGCAATTGCGGCAGTGCTGATGTTGTCTTGCTATAGCGCCAGCAGAGAGGTTGCCCGTCAGTGGTTGAGTGTACAAACTCAAACCGAAGCTCAACAAAAACTACTCGACTATATTGGTGAAGTTCGCCGTGCACTCAAACGCTTCTACCACTTACCTTACCTCGTAACCAATAACCCAGAAACCATCGCGTTTGTGAAAGGGAATCTGACTTATTACGAGCCATTGCAAACCCAACTGACTCAGCTAGATAAAGCCGCCAATACGGAAGGTTGGCTAATCCTGTCTAACTCTGGCGAAGTATTGGTCTCGAGTTTAATCGAAGAGCGCTTTAGCCTGTCTGACCGCAAAGCCATTGTGGAACAAATTCACAACCAAGGCGGCGGTGTTTCCTTGGTGAACAAAACCAAAGGTTCGAGCCCATTGTATTATCTTGCAGCCCCTATCTACGATGGTCTGGATATCGCTGGCATTGTGGTGGTGCAAATCAACCTTAGCTTGTTGACCGAACAGACCATTACTAGCCAAGACATCATCACGTTGCAGAATCGTCAACAACGCTTTTTCCTATCGAGTAGCGCGCTTTATAACGCTGACTGGTTTAACGAACCGAGCAACACCGTTCAGTTAGAAACGCAACGCTTATACGACAACACCAATATCAGTGTGTGGACGCTCAACCAGCAACGCTATTTTGCGCACACCGTTAAATTGGATGATTTGAATTGGTACGTAAGCTACCTCACCCCTTCTAAGCCGATTCAACAAACCATCAACGTGATTGGTTGGAGCGTCGCTGTGTTGCTCTTATTGGTTGTATTACTCGTCATCATTGGTCTACAACGTCGCCAAAAGCACATCAACCAACAACGAATTCAAGCCCTGTTGGAAGAGTCCCAACGCCGCTTGAAACAGATGATCAATAAGACCCACGTTGGTTTGCTATTGATTGATGAACAAGGTCAACTGTTCGATCTCAACCCAATGGCGAAGCGTTTGTTCTGTTTACCAGAAAGCGTCAATCGACACGCTTTTGCTTGGGAGTTATTCGATGCAGGCAATCCCAATTCCACCACACTTAAGCTACTGAAAGACTTACCTAAACATAAAGAGCTCGCAGAGATCAGCACGGTCGAAACCATTGCCAGACGCAGTGACGGAAGCGTCTTCCCTGTCCTGTTCTCGCTAACCAGTTTCCCTTGGCATGGCGAGCAGTATTTCCTTGCAACGATCATCGACATCAGCAAGCGGAAAAAAGCCGAACAGTCACTGCAACAGGTCAACCAAGAACTGGCACAGCGAGTAGAAGAGCGAACTCAAGCGCTAAAAGAAGCACAAAGCCAGTTGATTGAATCGAGCAAAATGGCCGCTTTGGGTCGCATGTCGAGCGCGATCACTCATGAGCTCAATCAGCCACTAACAGGTTTGCGAACCCTGCTCACTACAAACGAGCTGCTAGCGGAACGTGGCGAAACCGAGATGATGAAAGCCAACAATGTTTTGGTACAGAAGCTGATTGATCGTATGGCAAGCATGACCAGTCAGTTAAAGACGTTCGCCTACAACAAACCAGAAAGCTTACAGGCAATTTCTCTCACCTCTGCACTCGAAGAGACCTTACGCGTTTATCAAACCCAATTAGACAAAGTGGATGTACGTGTTCGAGTTCCTCATGACTTACCTAACGTCATGGGTGAAGAACAACGACTGCTTCAGGTACTCGGTAATCTTGTCTCGAATGCGCTAGACGCAATGAACAACACCACCAACCCGCAGCTCAACTTGATCGTCAATCCAACTGTTAATCAGGTCGAACTGATCGTCAGTGACAATGGCTGTGGCGTGTCGAATGAGATGCTTGAATCCATGTTCGAACCCTTCCAAACCTCAAAGAAAATTGGTGAAGGATTGGGGCTGGGTTTAGCGATTACGGCCAACAATATGCGTGATATGAACGGACAAATTACCGTGCATAAGAATGAACAAAATGGGCTGACTTTCACTCTATTGTTCAAATCAGCCTAGGTTGATATTGATTACAAAATCATCATTAGAACTAAGCATCCCCGCTGTTTGAGAAAAATACGATCTCGATACAAGTATCGAGGTGTCTCCTACACTATTCTCAAGCAATAAATCCACAAACATTTCCTAAATATAAAGAGTGAGAAACATGATTAAGTTTCCTGAACATTTTCTTTGGGGTGGTGCCATTGCTGCAAACCAAGTAGAAGGGGCGTACAACCTTGGGGGTAAAGGGTTATCGACATCAGACATGCTGCCAAACGGTATTTTGAGTCCGTATCAAACCCGTGAAGAACGTACACCGGGTATCAAAGATGTGGCGATCGACTTCTACAATCGCTACCCAGAAGACATCGCGCTATTCAAGGAGATGGGCTTTAACTGTCTGCGCCTATCTTTAGCATGGAGCCGCATCTTCCCGAACGGTGACGAGCTAGAACCTAATGAAGAAGGTTTGGCGTTCTACGATAAAATTTTTGACGAACTTGCCGAGCATAACATCCAACCTTTCGTGACATTATCTCACTACGAAATGCCTTACGCACTGGTCGAGAACTACGGTGGTTGGGGCGATCGTCGCGTCATCGATTTCTTCGAACGTTATGCTCGCACTGTGCTGGAACGCTACAAAGACAAAGTGAAGCTGTGGTTAACGTTCAACGAAATCAACATGTCACTGCACGCACCATTTACTGGTGTTGGTTTGCAAGAAGACGCCAGTGAACAAGAGATTTACCAAGCGATTCACCACCAACTAGTCGCCAACGCAAAAGCGGTAAAACTGTGTCAGCAAATCGTACCAAACGGCAAGATTGGTAACATGCTGCTTGGCGCAATCAACTACCCATATACCTGTAACCCTGATGACGTGCTTGCTGCAATGCATGAAAACAACAAGTGGTTGTTCTTCGGTGATGTGCAAACACGTGGTCAGTACCCTGGCTACATGAAGCGTTACTTCCGCGAAAACGGCATTGAAATTCAGATGGAAGCAGGCGACTTAGAAGAAATTGCGTCTGCGAGTGTCGACTTCATCTCATTCAGCTACTACGCAAGTGGCTGTGCTAGCGCGGATCCGAAACAGAAAGAAGTGGGTAACATCGTCGATAGCGTACCAAACCCATATCTTGAAAAGAGCCAATGGGGCTGGCTGATCGATCCAAAAGGTCTTCGCGTTCTGCTGAACTTCCTTCACGATCGCTACCAAAAGCCACTGTTCGTCGTAGAAAATGGCTTAGGCGCGCGTGATGAAATCGATGAAAACGGTGAGATTCAGGATGATTACCGCATCGCTTACTTGAACGACCACCTTGTGCAAGCACACGAAGCGATTCTTGATGGCGTTGAGCTGATGGGCTTCACCAGTTGGGGACCAATCGATTTGGTCGCGAACTCAACCGCTGAGATGAGCAAACGTTACGGCTTTATCTATGTCGATCGTCATGATGATGGGCAAGGAACGCTAGAACGTAAACGCAAGAAAAGCTTTTTCTGGTATCAAGACGTGATTCGTACTTCAGGCGGTTCATTGAAAAGATAAGCCTGTTGTCTAGGTATAAAGTGCAACTAGGCATTCGCCTAAACCATCAAGCCCTGCAATTGCAGGGCTTGAATTTTAAGGTGTTTATTCATTTAGAGATTAAACTGCAATCTCTCCACCGTCTTCACGGCGAATAACCACTGTCGCCGCTCGTGGGCGCACAGAAACACCAGCAGGCGTTTCTTCGGCTGCATCTTCACTGTATGGCCAGTTACCTGGGTGCTGAATATTCACAAACAATGATTTGTAATCAGGGCTGATGGTAAAGCCTGTTACTTCACAACCATTTGGTCCGACAAAGAAGCGTTTCAATTCAGCTTGATTATCCGCACCAATCACAGCTTGATCACCATTCTCATCTGTTAGCTTAGATGGCACAACAGCCAACATTTGATCATTGGTGTAAGACGTGACTTCATCTGCGCCGTTGTCCGTTTGAATCCACAAAATACCACGGCCATCAAACGCTAATCCGTCTGGGCTCGCAAACTGGTTTAACTCATTCAAGCCAGAACGGTTGGTATCTGCATCACCATTTGCTGGCGAACCAAACACAAAGATATCCCAAGTAAAGTCAGTTGCTGAAGCACCTTCATCCCAACGAATAACATGACCAAACTTATTATTTAAACGTGGATTCGCAGGATTGGTTTCATCTGTACGGCGCGTATTGTTCGTCAATGTTAAATATACTGAACCCGTGAATGGATCAACCGTACACCACTCTGGTCGATCCATTGGTGTTGCCCCAACTAAATCCGCCGCACCCGCAGTATTGATGATAATTTCAGCCAGTGAATCAAAGTGATCCGCTAATGTACCACCAGCGGTTGTTACGCTATCAAGCGTTAATGGTAACCAAGTACCTGTGCTGTCTTCATTGAAGCGCGCCACATACAGTGTGCCTTCGTCCATGTACTTGTCACCCATCGCCAAGCGGTTATCAGGGTTAGCATCTGCTGGATCCCACGCTGCCGCAGATTCAAATTTGTATAGGTATTCAAAGCGAGAATCGTGACCAGAATAAAATACCACTGGTTTGCCTTCTTCAAGCTTACCGAAAGTACAGCCCTCGTGACGGAAACGACCTAGCGCAGTACGTTTCTTCGCACGTGAGTTTTGCGTGTAAGGGTCAATCTCGACAATGTAACCGTGACCATTGGCTTCATTACGGTAATCATCCATCGCACTTGCTCCTGTTGGAGCCACATTAAAGCGAGAGAACTCATCAAGACGCTCTTCTGCATTTCCTGCTAATGTCTCCCATAGGTAACGAGTGCTTTGGTCATCGACACCAATGCGATCTTGCTCTTCTGTACGAGTCCCGGCGTTAACAAAGTAACCTGGCCAGTTCTCTTCACACGTTAAGTAAGTGCCCCACGGCGTGTAGCCGTTGCCACAGTTGTTTAACGTACCACGCGCTTGGCTGCCATCTGGTGAGAAACGAGTGACAGTTAAAGATGTGTGGGCTACCGGGCCAGACAAATCCATGACTGTCGCACCAGTATAACGACGGTTTAGTGGGTCGGTATCAACCAACTTCCACATGTTGTCTTCCAGTTGAATGCGAACCACTGATACACCGTGCGCGTTAATCTCTTTGCGCACTTCATCTACAATGGTACGTACGCCATTTTCAACCGTCGGACCGTTTGGATGCAGTGCTGATGTGTCGATGTACTCGTGGTTAATACATAGCAAGCCATCTGTAGTGCTATCGTTCAATGGGAAAAAATGCATGCCGTCATGGTGCATGCCTAGCGCATTTAACTGATCGGTACTGGTGTTGGTACCATCATTTTGCCATGCGCTGCCTTGCGCATTAAGTGGTGTTCCCCAAGGTACTAGTACTTGTGCGGTGTAGCCTTGTGGAATTGAAACTGCGTCAGTGAGTGAGCCAGGGATAGATTCAAAGTTAAGAACGGCTTTAGATGCGCCCGAACCACTGCTTACTGTACTCCCTGAGTCAGACGAGTTACAACCAGCCAATCCGAAAGCACCAAACGCTGTCATCGCACTGATACCTAAACCACCTTTCAGAATGCTGCGTCGAGATAGGCTCGCTTCTAATACTTCTTCAAATGGTTTGTTTTCACTTTGGTTATAACGCGTCGCGTCAAAGGTTTCCTTGCTCATTTTTACTTTCCCGATCTTATAGTTTAATTAATAAATAAGTGATTAGTTGAACGGCAAGAAGTTTGGATAAGAAAAATGACAAAAGTGCTTAAAACATATGAAACTTGTGTTTCAACAATACTGCAAACCAACCAACACAGCTAACGAAGCAATTAAATTCTGGTCACATAATCACCAACTGTATCGCTTCATTCTGATTTTACTTGGGCTAAAGTATGATAGAAGGTATAAGGTGTACGAAATCAAATCATCTACGAGAGATAATCATGAAATTAGACAAGATCGATAACAAGAGCCGTCGTATCCGTAAAAAGCTGTTCTTAGGTGAGTTCGCAATCCTAGGTTTCGAGATCAGCTGTGAAACAGACATTAACGACTTCGACCGTTACGATGCATTCGTTGATGACTTTATCGACTACATTGACGAGCTTGGTCTTTGCTTCGGTGGCGGTGGTCTAGAACTGTTTGAAGGCTTCCTATGTTCTACTGACCGTTACGGCAGTGCGACTGAAGAACAGAAAGCGCAAGTTATCAAATGGTTAGAAGCACGCCCAGAAGTGAAAAGCGCGCAAGCGGGCGAACTAGTTGACGCCAACTACCTGTAACTAAAGGGCAACCTGTAATACGCAGAGCTCAATAAATGGTAGAGAAAGCTGGTCTTAAGACTGGCTTTTTTATTTTTTGAAGAATGCGATAGTAAAAATAGGTGGGTTGGGAAGTTGCGCGGAGTGAATGTGATTGTGGTGTTTTTGAGCTGGCAATCAACGGGAAACTGCGTTCCACAGCCAGCTCGTGCCTTTAGGTATAATTAACTATGATTTTTTAGCTGGTGCGTCTTTCGTGTCTTTCCAGTATTGAATACGCACACGATGTAGCTGAGCTCTTCTAGTCTTTTTCATAGTAAAGTCCCTCATCTTATATAAGTAACGCTCCTCATGGAGCTTATTGTCTAAGGTCGTATCCCCTTCAATCTATAAGGGAACCAATCATTTAACCGTGACCAATTTCACAACATAATGATAATTACCGGTTTCTTGCAGCATGTTTTTACTGGCAAACGGCATATTATCTATCTGACACGGTTAACTTACTCACCAGATATGACAGAAAAATGGCAATCAAGTTCCCTACTTATACTGTCATTGAATCTTAATAAGGATTAACAAGGTGGGCATTTCAGATTTACCATACTGTTTATAAAAACCGCAAGAATTTTTATTTCTTTTCAAACAAATCTCTACTCAAGATCAATTCACTTTCATCTTTATCGTCTCCCTTTTAACGCATTGTGATCCAGTTCAATCCACAGAACTCGGAACAAAAAGCGCACATTAATACATTTACCACCAAACTTGTGCGAGATCTCTTACAAGAGTTGTAAGCAAATAGATTAATCACCTCTAAGAGCAATGCCAGAAAAAACATTAAATATATGATTTAAAAGCAATATTTAAATTCACTTAAAATAATAAGTAAAAATAATTTAGAAAAGTTAATTGAGTCAAATCAGCAAAACATCAATACTCAATTTGTCGACAGGATGTTGGCGGGAACAGGAAAAAAGCCTAAAGGATTGGGTATCTTCAGGATGAAGATTTGATAACTTAGGATGAGTTGTCAGCAAGGATGTAGTTAAGCTCTAGGATAGAGTTCGCCCGTCAGGATGATAGGCAAGAATGGACACCGCTAGGAAGGCGATGAACAAGGAACTCGGTTAAAGGACTTAGCCACAATCAAGGATAGATGCAGGGAGCACCTATTAGTAGCTGGATTGCTGCGAAAAAGAATAAGCCCCGTCTGGGAAACCAGGCGGGGTTTTATTTTGTCTGTAATGTATTGATAACGATTCATCTTTTATCGTTTAAGTCTTCTCTGTTTTCATAAAACACCGTGCTATCATTTTCTTTACGTCTCCCAACAAAGCTCTCAGAAAATCACACACTATGCTTAATCCTGTTTGGTTACATACATTTAAGACATTGATTGAAGTCGGTCATTTTACGCAAACGGCAGAAAAACTTTTTATGACTCAGCCTGGCGTCAGCCAACACATCAAAAAATTAGAGCAAAGCTGTCAGCATGCCTTGATCAAGCGCGAAAACAAAAGCTTCGAATTAACCGAGCAAGGCAGGATTGTCTACGCATATGCGCTCGAGTTAGAAGATAGAGAGAAGAAGCTGCTCGAAGAGCTCAGTTTTGATGATGCGTTTTCAGGCCACTGTAAACTGGCTTGTTCTGGTGCAATGGCGTTAATGTTGTATGGGCCCATTTTGGAGAAGCAAAAACAGCACCCGAGCTTATCGTTACATTTAGAAGCCGCGCCAAATCAATCTATTCTCAACGCCATAACGCAAGGGCACATCGATATTGGTATCGTGACTGATGTTCCCAACAAAGGTCTGTTTCACAGTGAGCGAATTGGTAAAGAGAGGTTGTGCTTGGTTCTGCCAAAGCATTATCAAAATAAGCAGATAACGCCACAACTCTTGCATGACTGTGGTGTCATTAGCCACCCTGATGCCGAGCATTACATGACGCTGTTTTTTGACCAATGTGAAGAACCACAGCTCCAAGAAATTAAGATGAGCGATTTACCATTATCCGGCTACGTAAATCAATTGAGCCAAATTTTGCTGCCTGTCAGCAAAGGACTTGGCTTCACCGTGCTGCCTCAAAGTGCGGTCGACAATTTTCCACTAAAAGACACGTTATACATTGCTCAACTGAAAAACACTGTATGTGAAGAGCTATTTCTGGTTCGTAAGCGCAGTCGTGCTCTACCTCTGCGCTATCAGACCATCAAAGAAGTGTTATTGGATGTGATCGGTGGTGCGCATCAATGATGTTAGCCACTCTTCGCTGGTAATGCGTTCCTCTTGGCAATCCACCCAATATGGTTTGCCAGATAACCAACTTTTCGACGCAACTTCTTTTATAAACACATCCACGGAATCAACGTCATCTTTGGCGTAATCCCATTTATTGCGCATGTGTTCTGCCGCTTCTTGATTAGTGTACGCCTTGCCGTTGCGGATAAAGGTGCAAGAGGATTGCTCAACTCGTTTTATCAACGTCGAGATATCTTGCTCTACCCCTGCTAGTGCAAAGGTGGGCAGAATGCTTAATGTAAGTAATAACGTCCACTTTGCTTTCATCGCACCTTTATCCTTATCCCTGACCACGTAACTACTAATAGTAACTACTGATAAGTGACTTAACTATTCTGGTGTTTGGCTGTTTAGCTCAGCAATTATTGCCACCATGCCTTAGCAGGCTGAGGCTCCGCAATCGCCAAGCGTTGACCAATCTCAGGGCTCACCAACGTAACACCGCGCTCTTCACTGATGTCTAACGCACGTTGCATTGGCTCATTCCAATCGTGCATTGATAAATCAAACGTGCTGTTATGGATCGGCATCATCACTTTGCCCTGCACATCGATGTGTGCTTGAACGCTTTGCTCTGGGAACATGTGAATGTCTGACCAGAGTTCATTGTACGCACCTGTTTCAATCATGGTGAAGTCAAACGGACCGTACTTTTCGCCAATCTCTTTAAAGCCATTGAAGTAACCAGAGTCACCACTGAAGAACACTTTGTGTTGTTGTGCATTAATAACCCAACTGCCCCACAGTGTCGTATCGCGGTCTGTCAAACCTCGACCGGAGAAATGCTGAGTCGGAGTCAATGTATATTCAATACCGTCGACAGAATGTGACTCCCACCAATCTAGCTCGATCACTTTCTCCTTCGGCACACCCCAATTCACCAGTAATTGGCCAACTTTTAACGGTACCAAGAAAGTGCCCACCTTGTCGCCTAGCACTTTAATAGAAGCTTTATCTAGGTGATCGTAATGGTCATGACTGATCACCACCACATCGATAGTTGGCAAATCTTCTATCGTGATGGGGGTTTGGTGAAAGCGTTTTGGCCCTGCCCATTGTACAGGAGACGCGCGATCACTGAATACACGGTCGGTCATCACCAGTTTTCCGTCGAGCTTCATTAATACGCTTGAGTGACCCAGACGATAGATGACGTCATCTTGCTCTTCTAACAGTTGCCGCGCTGTGATCGCATGCACTGGAATTTCAATCGTTGGTGTTGGGTTAAGGCGCTCAGTCGTAAAATACGCTTTCATGATTTCGAACATGTCGCCCAAACCGCTTTTGTATTCCAACTCTGTATTTGCAAATTTGTCCGGGTATGTTGGCGCTTTTTCAGTATCAACATTAGAACAAGAAATCATGGATGTACCCATCGCGAACGCTCCTACTGTGGCTAGCAAAGTTTTTTTCATAAAAAGTTAACCCGAACAAAAGTAAACTACACGGTGCAGTTTACATTCTAATTATCAAAAGTAAACTACTTAGTGTAAAATAGATCAAGAAATGATCTTCTTAACTTAGCAAGCTTATGAATGTAAAAAGAAAAAGTCGTAGCGAAACCAAAAGAGAAGCCATCTTGTGCGCGGCAAGGCAAGCGTTCCAAGAGTTTGGGGTGCAAAACACCAGCATGGATAAGCTCTCTGCAATCGCACAAGTCTCTAAGCGCACGGTCTATAATCACTTCCCTTCTAAGGAAGCGATCGTGACGGAGTTGCTGACTGAGCTTTGGCGTTCGTCAATGATGGAAAGCGATATTAAACGCTTGGCCACTCTGCCACTCAAAGGTCAATTGATTGAATTACTCTACAGCGAGATCATTGTGGTGACGGAACCAAACTATATTGAGCTGGCAAAAGTGGCATTTGGGCACTTCTTATTTAAGCCAGAAGATCTCAAAGAACAAGCAGAACAAATGTCGAAACAGGAAACCGCCCTGTACCGCTGGCTTACTGAGAAATCGAACAGTGGCGCTTTGCAAATTGATGATGTACATATAGCAAGCACTCAATTGCACAACTTACTTAAAGGCAGTGCATTCTGGCCGCAGTTAATGGGAATTCGCCCCTCTTTGTCGAATGAAGAATCTAGGCTGTTAGCTACCCAAACGGCGGAACTTTTTTTAAGTCACTATCAAAACAGCTAAAAACAGCGGTCAAATTGGCCGCTTTTTTAAGCGATAATTCGTGACAAAGCGATGAAATTTTTGCTCAATTTTATTTATCTCACCCTTGACAGTCTCATACCGCAAGGCGTGAGCGTTCGATAAAATATTTTTGTCGTGTCGACGATGCTTTTTCGTTTTCATCTCACAAAAAAACGCCCTAAGGTGCGCACCTCTGACGACGTGGTTGTTCAACCACAATTCTAAATCGTTGAAGTAAGTAGGTTATGTCATAACATGATCACCTGCCTACTGCATTCTATGCTCTATACTTATATTTTAATTTGGTACTGACTTACTAAGGAATTGCCATGCGTATTGCTATTCTCTCTCGTAATGAGAATTTATATTCAACCATGCGCCTAAAACAGGCGGGTGAAGAACGTGGGCATCAAATCGATGTGATCGACACGCTTCACTGTTATATGGACATTACGAGCAACAACCCTAAGATCCGCTACAAGGGTGAAGAATTACCGCAATACGATGCTGTTATTCCACGTATTGGGGCATCTATTACGTTTTACGGCACTGCTGTTGTACGTCAGTTTGAAATGATGGGTACATTTTGTGTCAACGAATCTGTCGCGATCAGCCGCTCTCGTGACAAGTTGCGCTCATTGCAACTGCTATCACGTAAAGGCATCGGTTTGCCACGCACTGGCTTTGCTCACCATCCTGACAACATTCAGGACGTGATCAAAAACGTTGGTGGCGCACCTCTAGTAATTAAATTGCTAGAAGGCACTCAAGGCATTGGTGTTGTACTTGCTGAAACAAATAAAGCGGCAGAAAGCGTGATTGAAGCTTTCATGGGTTTGAAAGCTAACATCATGGTGCAAGAATTTATCGAAGAAGCAAAAGGCGCGGACATCCGTTGTTTTGTTGTCGGAAATAAGGTGATTGCCGCAATGAAGCGCCAAGCAAAAGAAGGCGAGTTCCGTTCTAACCTTCACCGTGGTGGCTCTGCACAACTCGTGCGTTTGAGCAAAGAAGAGCGTGCGACCGCTGTAAATGCAGCGAAAGTGATGGGCTTGAACCTTTGTGGTGTGGATATCCTTCAATCTAAAAATGGCCCAGTGGTAATGGAAGTGAACTCTTCCCCTGGTCTAGAAGGCATCGAACTAGCAACGGGTAAAAACATTGCAGGTATGATCTTCGATTTTATCGAGAAAAACGCTAAGCCAAATTCAAACCGTACTCGCGGTAAAGGTTGATTTTTGTTTAACGCACAAGAGAGCCAAAAACCGGCTCTCTTGTTACTCGTCGCTAGGATGACACTATGAATCAGAAAATGATCATTGGGAATGCCGAAGCTATTTGCTTGCCAGAGTTAGGGATTACTCACCTTGAAGCGCGTATTGATACAGGCGCTCAAACCTCTTCATTACATGTAGACAATATTGATTGCTTTGAAAAAGATGGTCAGTCTTATGTTGCATTCGATCTACACCCAGATGTATACCATTTAGAACAAGTGGTTCGCTGCACAGCGAAACTAAAAGCAAACCGTAAGGTTAAATCTTCTAACGGTACTTTTGAGCACCGCTGCGTGATCACAACGATGCTGCGTATGGGCGACCAACAATGGCCAATCGACATTACGTTGACTAACCGTGAAAAAATGACTTACATGATGTTGTTAGGTCGTCAGGGCATGGCAGACAAAGTGCTCGTTGATCCTAGCCAATCTCACTTATTGGCATCTTAACCCCGTAGCTTCAGATGAGTGATCGAACGTTTTTGTTGAGCATCACTCGTCTGGCTTTATCTTCGCCTACTTCCTACGAAATAACGCAAACAACAATCCCTTCGCTTTAACTTTTGTCACTCGCCAGTGCGTCATTGGCTTAGTTGGCGCTGTATTCAAAATGTGCTGATACGCTTTTTCATCCAAAGTCACCTCTCCCCCATGTGCCAAAAGCAAACATTGCGGATTCATCTCAAACACACGCTTTAATGATTGCCGATATTGATTCGGATGAAATATGGGAAACGGCGCAATCAGATGCTTTTTCACCTGCACCATTAAATCCGCCACATACAACACATCTTGTTCAGAATGATAAACCGACAGATCTCGATCAGTATGCCCTAGCGTTTCTAGCACCTGCCAATCATCAAATCCAGGAATAAACTCTCCATCAATAAGTTCAATATCTGGATTTAACTTGCGGGAATACCAAAGGTTTTGCTTTGGTTTACGCATCCGATTCGCCATCCAGCGTGCTAACATTAAATCGGTCAAATGCATTAGCCAACCGTCTACACCGCTATACCACTGGCTCTCTCGCTTTGCGGCCAATAGCTTACATCCTGTTAAATCACGTAGTTTGTGCGCACCACCAGCATGGTCTGGATGCATGTGGGTCACAACAACCAACTTTAGGTCAGAAAAAGGACGATGGAGTTGATGTTCAATAAAGTCTTTAAGATGAGGAATGTCTGCTCGACTGGCACCATCAAGCAACAATAATTTATCGGGATATTCGGCGAGATACATGGTCTGAATGTACCCCTGAATTCTGTGCAGCTGCAAAATATGTCCTTATTTTAGTGAGATGCTTCATGACCGAACCCTTACTGGTCAGACCAACTATAACAGCAGAATGGACGCTTCGGTAAACAAATATTCACACGTAGCGACGACAACAAATCATAATCGAGATGATAGATTTTAATCATTAGACTCAAAGGCACTTTTATCCGTTAATGCGCGCACACGGAGTTCGTGTCAGGGTATGAGGTAAATGCCTCATGATTTGCTTTTTTGTACTTTTCCTTCTAATTAATTAAGGAGTTAAGTACATTTTTGTGAGAATCGAGTTGGAAAAAGCAACTAAATTAGACCGCATCCGCGCGGACTACAACGTTCACTACTGGAGCCAAGGTTTCTACGGCATTGATGACCAAGGCGAAGTATATGTATCACCACGTAGTGATCGTGCACATCAAATCCCTTTCAGCGCTATTGTAAATGAGCTAGAAGCGAAGCAGTTAAATCTGCCTGTATTAGTACGCTTCCCGCAAATCGTGCACCAACGTGTGCATGGTATTTGCCACGCATTCAACCAAGCAATTGAAGAATACCAATATCCAAACAAATACTTGTTGGTGTACCCAATTAAAGTAAACCAACAACGTGAAGTGGTGGATGAAATTCTAGCGAGCCAAGCTCAACTAGAAACCAAGCAGCTTGGTCTTGAAGCGGGTAGCAAGCCAGAATTGTTGGCGGTACTTGCATTGGCTCAACAAGGTAGCTCCGTGATCGTGTGTAATGGCTACAAAGACCGTGAGTATGTGCGTCTTGCACTGATCGGTGAAAAGCTGGGTCACAAGGTATTCATCGTACTAGAGAAGCTTTCTGAGCTGGATCTGGTACTAGAAGAAGCGAAAAGTTTGGGCGTAAAACCGCGCCTTGGTTTACGCATTCGCCTCGCCTCTCAAGGCGCAGGGAAATGGCAAGCAAGTGGCGGTGAAAAATCGAAGTTTGGTTTATCAGCATCGCAAGTGCTTAGCGTTATTGAACGTCTTAAACGCGAAGGCAACCTAGACGCGATGCAACTGGTTCACTTCCACCTTGGTTCACAGATGGCAAACATCCGTGATGTACGCAATGGTGTGAACGAGTCTGCACGTTTCTACTGCGAACTACGCGCACTCGGTGCAAACATCGAGTACTTCGATGTGGGCGGCGGCTTGGCAGTGGATTATGACGGCACACGCAGCCAATCATCGAATTCGATGAACTACGGCCTTGCAGAATACGCACGTAATATTGTGAACACAGTGGGCGATGTGTGTCTGCAATACGAACAACCAATGCCAGTGATCATTTCGGAATCGGGTCGCTCGCTAACAGCGCACCACGCTGTATTGATTTCTAACGTAATTGGTACCGAGTCGTACCTACCGGAAGAAGTACATGAGCTTGATGAGGACGCTCCGCTTTTGCTACAAAACATGTGGCGAAACTGGGAAAACTTGCAAGATGGTACAGACGCTCGTGCGTTAATTGAGATTTACAATGATACCCAAAGTGATTTGGCAGAAGTGCACTCTCAATTTGCTACAGGTGTGCTTAACTTGGAACAACGTGCGTGGGCAGAACAATTGTCACTGCGCATTTACTTCGAATTAAGCCGAAAGATGAGCACTAAGAATCGCTTCCACCGTCCGATTCTGGACGAGTTGAGCGAACGTCTTGCGGATAAGTTCTTCGTGAACTTCTCTCTCTTCCAATCTCTACCAGATGCTTGGGGTATTGATCAGGTGTTCCCTGTTCTGCCACTTTCTGGTCTTGGCGAGGCGGAAGAACGTCGTGCAGTGATGTTGGACATCACATGTGACTCTGATGGCGCGATCGATCACTACGTTGATGGTCAAGGCATCGAGAGCACGCTACCTGTACCAGCTTGGAGCAAAGACAAACCGTACTTAATGGGCTTTTTCCTAGTAGGCGCATACCAAGAAATCCTTGGTGACATGCACAACCTATTTGGTGATACCCACAGTGCTGTAGTCAATGTTGATGAACATGGTCAATTTGAGATCAGTTACATCAACGAAGGTGATAGTGTAGAAGACATGATGCGCTACGTTCATATCGACGTGGATGCGATTCGTGACAATTATAAACAATTGGTTTCACAGCGAGTTGAAGCCAATGAACAAGCACAAATCCTAGCAGAACTAGAACAAGGTCTAGCAGGATACACCTATTTAGAGGACTTCTGATATGAATGATTTGTTTACTAAAACTGATTATTCGCTTTACTCCAACTCTATGTCGTTTTTACGTCTGCCGTACATTCGTAACCCGGTATCGGCAGACGCAGACGTTGTGGTGTTGGGAGTCCCTCTGGACATGGCAACATCTGGTCGTCCAGGTGCGCGTATGGGTCCAGATGCAATTCGCCGTGCCTCAGTCAACTTGGCATGGGAAGGTAAGAAGTTCCCTTGGAGCTTCAACGTATTGGATAAACTGAAAGTGATCGACGCAGGTGATCTCGTGTTCGATTGCGGTGATGCGGAAGATTTTACTTACCGCCTTGAAGCGGCAACCAGTGAAATTCTAAAAAGTGGTAAAACCATGTTGGGATTGGGCGGTGACCACTTCATTACGCTACCTATCCTGCGTGCCTATGCGAAGCATCATGGCCAAATGGCGTTGATTCACTTTGATGCTCATACGGACACCTATGCAAATGGCAGTTCATACGACCACGGTACGATGTTCTACCATGCGCCGAAAGAAGGTTTGATCTCAGCAAAGAACTCAATACAAATCGGCATTCGTACGGAGTACAAACAGCAAGATCACGGCTTCAATGTGATTAATGCGATGCAAGCGAATGACATGTCGGTGAACGAGATCCTAGAAGAAATTCGTCGCACCGTCGCAGACAAGCCAGTATATGTCACTTTTGACATCGACTGCTTAGACCCGGCCTTCGCACCGGGAACTGGTACACCAGTTTGTGGTGGCTTGAACTCAGACAAAGCGCTGAAAATTATTCGTGGTTTAGCCGGCATGAATATCGTGGGTATGGATGTTGTCGAAGTATCGCCTCCATACGACCACAGTGATGTTACCGCACTAGCGGGAGCAACCATCGCACTAGAAATGCTTTACGCATACGCATCTGAGCGCGAATAGACATAATCATTTCTAAGGGAGCTTCGGCTCCCTTTTCTTTCTGATGCCTTCCTCTACCTTTTATTCACTCGTTTCATCTTGAACTCAGATCAACCGAGCAGACGCTTTATTTTTGCACTTTAACCATTAAAACCAGTTACCTATAAGGCTCATTCTATTCACGAAAAGTAAAAGATTTAACTTAATTAGACAAAGAAATGCATCTCTTTTTGAAAACAAAATCGGATTAGTTTTTCTAATTGAAATCATAGATTTTTATCTTGCTCAACTTCACACTTTTCGATTGCTAATTATACAAGCAAGCACTATTATCTCGCGCAAATACCCCCCGCAACACAAGAATTCAGTTAGCACTCTGTAAAAGAGTGCTAAGGGTTTTTACGTCTTAAATTTTTTGGAGAGATACGCAAATGTCTGCTTCGTTTCCATTAGCGAAACTTACCTTTTTAATCGCTATATTGACTGCCGTGGGTCAAATGACCCAGACAATGTACGTGCCTTCAATCGGTCATATGGCGGGCGAGTTTTTGGTATCTGCGTCATCACTTCAAGCTGTGATGGCTTGTTACCTAATCCCATATGGCTTGTCGCAATTTGCGTATGGCACACTATCGGACCGCTTGGGACGCAAACCGATCATCATCGTCGGGCTGCTTATCTACATCGCGGGTACACTGGTGGCATTATTTGCACATCAATTTGAATGGTTCTTGATCGGTAGCTTTATCCAAGGCTTAGGTATTGGCTGCGGCGGTGCGATGTCACGCACTCTGACTCGCGATTGCTTTGAAGGCTCTGATCTACACAGAGCAAACAGCTTAATTAGCATGTGTGTGATTTTCTCACCATTAATGGCACCAGTATTAGGCGGTTACCTAACAGAAGCTTTCGGATGGCGGTCAAGCTACTTGTTCTTAGCGCTATTTGCTATCGCGGTTGTGATCACCATGATGACAAGCATGATGGAGACACTACCAAAAGAGAAACGCAAATTCGAACCAGTAGCCAAAAGCTACAAACACGTTTTGTCTGACCGTCGCTTTCAAGGCTTTTTGATTTGCCTGGTTGCAACATTCGCTGGTGTGGGTGTATTCGAAGCGGCGGCTGGGGTGTTGTTAGGTGGGGTATTAGAATTACCGGCAACAACGGTAAGTTTGCTGTTTATATTGCCGATCCCAGGTTACTTGGTGGGTGCAGGCTTATCTAGCTACATCGCAAGACGTCGCTCTGAGCGTCGTGCTTTAAATGTAGGCTTGGTCTCTATTTTTGTGGGCTCTGCTATTGTGCTCATCCCAGGCTTGTTTGGTTTAACCACTGCATTAACGCTGGTTGGAGGCGCAACCGTGTACTTTTTGGGTGCAGGTATTCTCTTCCCAGCAGCAACAACTGGAGCGATTGCGCCATTCCCATACCATGCAGGAACAGCAGGCGCGACATTGGGTGGCATGCAAAACTTGGGGGCAGGTGTCGCAACTTTGCTCGCGTCACTATTTCCAGCGCATAACCAGATGCCTTTGGGCATTTTGATGATGGCAATGTCGGTAATTGCAATGCTTGGGTTAATGTGGGTGAATCGAGCACACAATCACTCAAACGAAGTACCGCAAGTTATCTGATCATTATCAGCTTACTTTCAAAGTCCAAAAGGGACACACTCAACAAGTGTGTCCCTTTTTTCATATCACACTATATCGATTTCCCGATGAGAATGATTTAACTTTCGAATTGATATTTGTTAAAAATAACAGCTGCTTACACAATGTGTTTTCAGCTCCCTTCAAATTGAGTATCCAACTCGAAATATTGAGGATTCTCACTTTTTCGGTATACCCCATAACAAAGAATGGACAACTGAAAACCACTAACAAAATGAAAGCCCAGCCCTCAGGATGAGGCCACTTGGGTGTACAATAAGGATAAAATCAGATGCGTTTCACTTTAACTACGTTGGCCGTCTCGGTCGCGCTTGTCGCCGGATGCAGCAATCAAGGAATCCCCAGCATGACTCAATACTCCCAAACACAGATCGTTGCTCAACAAACTCAAGCTCCGGTTGCGAAAAAAGTCCCTCACTCGATGACTATTCATGGCGATACCCGCGTTGATAACTACTACTGGATGCGTGACGACGAACGTAAAGACCCTGAAATTTTACAGCACCTAGAGAAAGAAAATCAGTACGCAGAAACCGTTCTAAAGCACACTGAAACACTTCAAGATACGCTATTTGAAGAAATTAAAGGGCGCATCGCAAAAGACGACAACTCAGTACCGGTTCGTAAAGGCAACTATTTCTACTCCAGTGAAGTGACCGGAGATAACGAGTACGAAGTCCATTTGCGAGCTAAAGACTTTGCAGGCAAAGACAAACAAATCATTTTAGATGTCAATGAACTAGCAAAAGAACATGAATTTTTCAGTATCGGCGGCCTATACGTTAGTCCGAATGAAAACTTATTGGCGTATGGCGAAGACACATTAAGCCGCCGCGTGTACACCCTTAAGATCAAAGACCTGACAACAGGCAATTACCTACAAGATGAAATCGAAGGGGCCTCAAGCGCTGTCGCATGGCAGAACGATAACAACGCCTTTTACTACATCAAAAAAGATCCACAGACCTTATTGGGCTACCAAGTTTATCGTCATGTATTGGGCACACCACAAAGCAGCGATGAGCTGATTTTTGAGGAAACCGACAGCGCCTATTACACCTCACTAAGCAAAAGCAAAGATGGCGAAGATATTTATATCTGGCATTCGAGTACAGAAACCAGTGGGGTCTCTATCATTGATGCGAACAACCCTAAAGCAAAGGCGAAACCGTTCTATCCTCGTGAAGATGGCATTGAATACAGTATTTCTAAGCTAGGCGATTGGTACTACATTTATACTAACTATCAAGCCGTCAACTTCCGTTTGATGAAAGTTCATCAAAATGACATGCATGACCGCTCTAAATGGCAAGATGTGATTGCCGCAGACGACAACAATCAACTTGTCGACTTCGAGTTATTCGATGATCACATCGTCTATGAGCAGCGCTCTAACGGCCTAGCAAGCGTCACTGTACGTCAGCTTTCAACAGGAAAAGAATTCCCCCTCACATTTAATGACGATGCGTTTGCTGCCTATTTGACAGGTAACCTAGAGCTGGATAACGAGAAAGTTCGTATTTATTACAGCAGTTTAACCACTCCAGGAACCTACTACGATTTCGATCTAAAAACGGGCGGGTCAGAAATCATGAAGCAAACACCTGTACTTGGTGATTTTAATCCTGACAATTACCAATCAGAACGCATCATGGTCACAGCCCGTGACGGTAAAGAAGTACCCGTTTCTTTGGTGTATCGTAAAGACTTATTTAAGAAAGATGGTACGAATCCACTCTACCAATATGGTTATGGATCTTATGGCGCAACCATTGAGCCAACTTTCCGCTCGACACGTTTGAGTCTATTGGATCGCGGCTTTGTTTACGCCATTGCTCATATTCGTGGATCTGAAATGCTTGGCCGCCCTTGGTATGAAGACGGTAAAAAACTAACCAAGCAAAATACATTCAACGACTTTATTGATGTGACTAAAGGTTTGGTTGAACAAGGCTATGGCGCGAAAGATAAAGTCTTCGCTGTTGGTGGCTCTGCAGGAGGCCTCTTAATGGGGGCTATCATCAACCAAGCACCAGAACTGTATCGCGGTATCGGCGCTCATGTTCCGTTTGTGGACGTGGTAACCACTATGCTCGATGAATCAATTCCATTGACCACCAACGAGTATGATGAATGGGGTAACCCAAATAACAAAACATACTATGACTATATGTTGAGTTACTCGCCTTACGACAACATCAAGGCGCAAAACTACCCGAACATGTTGGTAACGACTGGCTTGCACGACTCTCAAGTACAGTACTTTGAACCAATGAAGTGGGTCGCCAAACTTCGTGAAATGAAGACAGACGATAACGTCTTGTTGTTCAAAACCGATATGGAAGCCGGACACGGCGGCGCATCTGGTCGATTTAAGCGCTTAAAAGAAGATGCGCTAGAGTATGCCTTCTTCCTCGATTTACTCGATAAAAAATAAGCGTATTAATAGAACTGTATCTCTAACAACAAAAAATGCCCGCAAGTTGCGGGCATTTTTATAGACGCACTCTCTAAACAAAGAGTGGGGTTACCTAAGCACAGAATGACTAGCGTCTCTTATAGCCAAAGGATAGCAGAAAGAAAAACGCCTACTCACAACGAGTAGGCGTTAACACAATAAATGTGTTTAGGCAGTAGAAACTGGCCTATTTATTAGAAGTAGTAACGAGCACCTAGAGTCCAGTAGTCGTTCTCTTCATTGTTGTAGTCGTTACCTAGATCAAACTGGTAAGCTGCAAACGTTACGAAAGCAGGAGTTACAGCGTACTCTGCTTGTAGCGCAGTTTCGCTTGAAACTGTCTTATTGTCTTCTTCGTCTTCTACGCCTTCGTAGTTAACGCTGAATGTCCAATCGTTTACGCCGTATGCCAAAAGAGCTTCAAGTTGAGAAGTGTCTTTACGCATTTGGTAGAAGTACTCGTTCATACCGTATACTACTGCTGCGTATAGACCTGAACCGTACTGACCGTAGTTTACAGAGAATAGGTGTGATTCAGCATTCTTAGTACCTAGAGTCGCGTTTTTAACATCACCGCCGCTGTATACGTAGCCTAGACCAAAGCCAGCTACAGAACCGCTCAATGCAACTTGACCACGTTGCTCGTATGTTGTTGCATCTGAAGTTTGCTCACCTTGCCAACCTAGACCTAGGTTGAAAGCAAAACCTTCACCAAATTCAAAACCTTTACGGTAGCTAAGCATTTTATCAGCACGAGCTGAGCCTAGGTTGCCGTGGTTGTCGTACAAAAAGTCGTTCGCAAACGCGATTGGTAGATCCGCAACGCCAGCGACATCGTAGTAAGGTGACCATTGAGTACCTGCTACTAAACGGCCAAACTGCTCATGAGTAGCACCGATGTAACCTAGACGAGTTTTGAATGACTGTTCACCACCATTTAGGTAGTTAAGCGCCCATTCACCTTTAGCGTCGATAGTAATACCGTTGCCAATGTCTTTCTTACCCGCAACGTTAATACGTGGAGACACTTGGTGAACTTTTACATCTTCTTCGAAATACTCACCCACGCCAACTGAAACGTGACCGCCGATCGATAAAGATGTACCATCGCTGTTGTAAACTTCTGCTGCGAAGGCCTGTGAACCACATGCTAGTGCCGCCACTGCAACGGCTAGAGTTTTCATTTTCATTGTTAACATCCGTATAGTTGTTTGTACCGGTTCGCTTAGAAACAGATTAAATCCGAATCAATCGCAACGAACACATAACAAAGTAGTAATGAAATAGAAATGAAACAAACACTTTCTTATGCAACCAGTGGTATTAATGCTCACATTTTGAACTGAGTCACAAAAAAATAGGGAACTTTTCATTCCCCATCATAAAATCTGTGGCTTTTTACGTGTCACATCTCCCAACGTGCGAGTGGCTTCTCAGTTTTGATACCCTTACTGCCCCAGCGGTCAATAACATCAATTTGCAGTATGCGGCTCGGTTTAATAAGCGATGTCAAGGTTTTCGACGGTCGTTTATCCGTCACTAACCATAGCGTTTTATCTTGTTCAAACTGAGCTTTTAAAGATAATTTGTCTTCTTCTGTCCACTCGAGTTCCGGCTTAAATTCGCGCCCAACCACAAACAATTGGTTGCCAGAGGCAAAGTCCTCTAATGACTCACTCATCAGTACCACTGAATCGATGCCTTTATCGAAGATCTCTGCCTGTTGTTGGTTGATCAGTTCACGCACATTGAGCATAAGAGCCTGTTGATTCGTTTGAATCGCCTTTTGGTGTTCAGGATATACACGTTGTAGATCCTCTCCAACAATGCCCGCCATTCGGATTAAGTTTGTAGGGTTCAGCCATGCGTACTTCGATGTTGACCCGTTTTCCAATGTCAGTACTGCAACTCCTTGAGCTCTAGGAGAAATGGCCTGCGATGCATCGATTTCAATCAAGTGAATGTTGCCCTGTCGAGCGTAAACATAAGTCGGGTCTTGTTTCCAAATCGCACCAAGAGTAACAGCAACCGTCGCGGCTTGACCCGCTTGCTTAACTTGCTCTGTACCTTTATTTGCGAACCAGTTCTCAAGACGCTCAACGCCGTAACGCTTTGGAGGCAGATACTGAGTCTCTATCCCTGTACCTTTCATGAGTTGCTCAGACAACATGTACGTGACGGGAGTGCTGGTTAAAATGTCTTTGGCGCTTGCCAACGATGGAAGTGTCGTCGCTATAACCAAACCAAAAGTTATCGCTAATTTTTTTATCTTCATGTTCATTACTTTATAAAAAGGGTTACGCTTTTTGGATAATTCGGTAAACCGTTGCTGTTAGGAAAAATGCCGCAGAAACAATGATGATGGATGCGCCTGATGGCACTGGTAGCTCAAGCTCCATCGGCAGTATGGTTCCTACTAAACACGCAATGGTTGCCAATAAAGAAGAAAGGAGAACAAAACTGCCCATGCGTTTAGTCAATAACCGAGCCGTTGCACCAGGAATCAGTAGCAATGCACCAACCAATACCGCGCCAATAATCTTTACCGCGGCGATGGTGACCAAGGTGATCATCATGACAAATAAGTAATCATAAAAGCTGGTATTAAAGCCGCGTACACGTGCAATATCCGGGCTAATACAAGTCAGCAAAATGCGGTTAAACGTTGGAATAAGAAGCAGTAATATGATCAAACAACTGATCGCTAAAATAAGGATATCGTTGTCCGTCACAGTCAAGATCGAGCCAAACAACACGTTCTCCAACATGTGAATGTTGATCTTGCGAGCAACGTACATTAACAGCGCAGCACCAACCGCTAACGCTAGTGCAAGAAAAACCCCAACCAGTGTGTCGTAAGGTACATTCGTACGATTACGAACAAAGTGAAGCAACAGCGCAAAAATCATACAAAAGCTAAACAATCCGATGATCGGATTCTCTGGCGGCTCACCGAGCAACACACCAATCGCGATTCCGGTAAGCGCAGCATGCCCAACCGCTTCAGAGAAAAAAGCCAGTCGCTTGGCGATGACTAATGTACCAAGACCACCAAGTAATGGCCCTAATATCAGCGCTGCCACAATTGCGTTCACCATGAAAGCATAAGAAAAGCTATCGCTTAACCATCCAGCTTCAACGCCGCTAACCGCTAACTCTCGCAACCAATCCATTATGCAGCCTCCACTTTTGCTGTGTAGTGCTTAAATAATGTTTCTATACGATCAGGGCTTAGCACATCTGAATGGTGACCTGACGCCACAATTTGACGATTTACGACATGGACCTGCGCATCTAAACGGCGCACTGCGGTCACGTCATGATGTACTGCCAGCACCGTTTTGCCTTCTCCAACGACTTCATGAATCAAACCTTCAAGATATCGAACACCTTGCTCATCCATGCCAGTTGTAGGTTCGTCTAAAACCAATAAATTGGGCTCATCCAGTAAAGCTTGCGCAAACAAAACACGCTGTTGCTCACCGCCAGAGAGTTGCCCCATACGACGGTCGCTACGCGTTGCCATACCCACGCGATCCAGCTGGGCCAGGGCATGTTGAGTTTGTTTCGTTTTACGTCGCCAAAATAGAGGGATACGAGTTTGGTTAAGCAGTACAAAATCCATCACGGTTAACGGGAGGCTTGCTTCAAACATCGCTTTTTGTGGCACATACCCTATCTTCCCCGATGCAGCTGATGGTTCTGGCCAATTGAGCGCTATGTTTCCCGAAAATGGCGTGAGTCCAAGTACCGAACGAAGCAAAGAGGTTTTACCACCGCCGTTCGGTCCCATAATCACGTGACATTTCGCGTTCTCGAATTCGGCGCTGATGTTCTGCAAAATGATATTGTCGGCGTATTTTAGGCCCACGTTACTTAAGGAAACGGAAGGTCCAGTCATTACGCCTTTTCCCCTGCTCGCTTACTCGCCACAAATTTCATGGCTTCGATTAGTGTTTCCACATTATCTCGCATCTCAACCTCGACTTTATCAGCCTCATACTCACCGTGAGTCATGTGAGAAAAGCGATAAAGCTGCACCCCAGTCGCCTCTTCGATGGTATCAACAAAGCGATTCGGCATATTGAGCTCATAAAACAGCACATCAATGCCCGATTCACGAATTTTCTCTATCGTTTCCTGTAGCTGACTTGCACTTGGTTCAACACCATGAGCAGGCTCAATGACAGCGGCAACGTCAACACCAAACTCCTGAAGGATATATCCGTAAGCATTGTGGGTTGTCGCCACCTTCATACCAGCCGTGTCCAACTCACCAAGAGACAACATTGCATCACGCTTCATCAGGCGAAATGTTTTCGCGTATTTACGAGCATTTTGGCGATAGAACGTAGCATTGTCTGGGTCCAATTGGCTTAGCTCACTCGCGATGGTGTAAACCTTTTGAATGGTTGTTGATAAACCGACAAAGGTGTGAGGGTTCACTGCTCCTTGACCAACAGACTGCCCCATAGCGGGCAATAAAGGCACTTCTTTGTTCGCTTCGATAACCACGAGATCATCACGCTGAGAAGCCTTGATCACTTTCAGTGCAAAATCGTCATGACCAATACCATTGATCACTATTACGTCCATTTCATTTAAGCGCTTAAGATCATTAGGTTGTGGCAAATAGTTGTGAGGATTAAAACCAGCATCAACCAAAGGAACGATGTCCGCCTTCTCACCAACAACGGCTTTAACATAGCTGTAATAAGGTTGAAGCGTAATACCAATACTGAGTTTATCGGCAGCAAAGCCAGTAGAAGACACCGTCAATAACGCGGTGGCTGTAAGAATACGACGTAAAAGAGAGCGTTTGATCATAGTACTTATCAATTATGTTGTCTTAATGGGCGTGAGAGTGAGAGGAAGAGTCTGACAGAATGATTTGTTTCCAACCGAAATCGTGGCGTTTTGCTAGCTCGCTCAATCCCTCCACATTTAACGAACGGCTAGAATCATTAAACCAAATATCAGCTTGAGAACTGCGGCTATCCAACAGCATGGAAGCAGAGCCTTGGGCACTGGTCTTCACGCCAATGTAGACACCGTCATCAATTCGTTGCCACTGATGAGAGCCTTTACGCTTCCAGTTTTGGTCTTTCACGAATGGAGCAATCCAAAGCGCCTCCATATCAGAGATCTCAGGCCAAGTTCCGGTATCTAACTGCAAATCACGAATCTCTTCATGAGCGAGCTTAAGTTCAGCGATCAACCCCAACTCATTTTGATGTAAATCCGTGATTAACACTTGATGAGACTGCATGTCTGGCTTTTCAGTCGCGACCTGATGGTAGGGCATAAGTATGGCTGCTGAACTGAGAATCGCTGCGATTGTCAGTGCGACCCACTTTCCTTCTCGGTTACCATCATCAGGGCGAACTTTCTGAACGCTCATTTCTCTTTCAGCTCAACGATATCCACTTCCACCGGGCTTTCATGTCCGGCATCAAATACCAAATAGAAATCTGTTTCAGGGTGAGTAAATTCTGCGATGGAACGCTTATCTGTTTTTTCTTTGGCGATCAGATTGTCGTCGTAATCGTACATTTCGACATCGTAGTCGACCGCTGTCGATCCATCCGAGTAGCCCGCTTCACAAATCACTTTATCTTGCGCCAAGTGACAGCTCATCAGAGGAAAATGTGCAGCAGCGTGAAAGGACGCAAATCCAGAAAAAAGCAAAACCGCTTTTAGAAGAGAAGTGTTATTCATGATAATTCCAAAATGGCCCAGCAATTGCTGAGCCTAATTCGATTAGTTAAGTTGAGTTTCAAACGTAAGGTGAACATTGGCACTCGCTTTATCCGCCAATGGATTATCTTTCAATTCACCTTTGTAGTTCGCTTTCATTAAGTAGCGCCCGGCGACTTCTGGCGTGAAGATCACTTTGCCATCTTTATCGCTCACCACATCGATTTGTTCTTGATGGTTTCGGTACATAGTACCTTCACGTGTAATCTCAGCAGTAACGCCCTCTTGTGGCTCTCCGTTAAAGAAAAACTGGAAAGTCACAGGCTCACCTTCAATGATGTCCGATGGATGCGTGATCGGTTTCATCTCCAGCATTTTGCCTTCAATCTCCAACGCTTTGTCCGTTGGCATACCAACCGTAATGTAGCTTTCTGCTCGGGTGTAACTTAGTTGAGTAACCACATCACGCGCTTGCTCGGGAAGCACATCACCACGCTCAGCTTTGCTTGCTCGCGCCCATTTCACCGTATCACGACGGCCCGCTTTGTATTGTGTGTAGTAGCTCGGCTGATTATTAATCGCAACTTTGTGCGTGCCTTCTTCTGTAAAAAAGAAATCAAACATAGAGCGACGCTTGCCACGAACAACAAAGTTAGGACGCTCAGAGCGGCCATCCGGCATCACCACAAATGCCTGATCACTACCCGCAGGCTTATCAAAAACAAACGTTCCGTGAGAGGCAGTAACATCAAATGTCAGCCAGTCACCGCCTTCTTTAGAAACCGTAAAGTGAGAGGGCAGAACCCAACGTGGATGTGCTTGCGCGGTGGTGGTTACAGCCAATCCCATTGCCATTACACTCGCCAATGCCACTGCTTTCATTTTGGTTTTCATTGTTGTGTCCTTTAATCACTTAACTTGATAATTGACGGTGATGACACCCGTCTCTTGTGTTGGTTTAAGCTCATAGCGCACGTCACTGTCCGCTAGCGTTATTTTTTGACGTAAGTAGTTTCGCCCACCGTGTTCACGAACGACTTCGACGTACAACGTGTAATTTCCTTGTTCCAAACGCTCCCCTGAGTCATTGGTTCCATCCCAGACAAAGCGGTATTGACCAGCAGGACGTGTTGCAGAAGTCACCGCATCAACAAGTTCACGATCATAACGACCCGCTTTTCTCCACCAGCTGCGTAGATCTTTTAACCATTCGTCTTTCCCTACCCATAACTGAATGGTTTTAACCGGTTTACGCTGATCGTTTTCAACCCAAACCGCCACATAAGGGCGTGCATACATTGAGGTATCTATCTTTGGAAGTTCGAGTTCGAAGTCGACCTTCGCGTTATCTGGTAGAGGCGCCGCGGAAAGAGAGAAAGGAGTAAAAGCCGCGATCAAAGCGGCTTTACAAAAGTGATTACGGCGGAAAAATCTTCCTGTGTTCAACATAAGTGTTCTCTAAAAAAGCTGTTATGGAACAGCAACAAAATAAATTACGAGCGACAGTAACGTACCAAAGCTCATCCATTGCATTGACGTTCTGAGCGTCTTCTTCTTAGGCAGTAACAAGCACACGCCAGTAAGAACAAAAAACACCATCAAAAGCGCAGTGACGTCGATAAACCACTTCCAAATCCCACCACTGTTGCGTCCTTTATGTAGATCGTTCAGCAGCGCAACAATACCGTAGTGCGTCGTTTCGACGTCTGCTAAACCAGTAGTCATATCAATAAAGACCGTAGCGTTATAACCCGGGCCTTTAAAATCCATAGAAAGCTCTCCGAGTAACAACTCACCTTGCTCAACTTCGGTATACACATCTAGTGCGGAGGGAGTGCCGCGAAGCTCGGTTTCTTTAGTCAAGAAAGCCACCAGCCCTTCACGATTAGGTTGAAAGGTATCTGAATGTGAGAATAAAACTGAGTGCGGAACCGTCAGAGTATGTTGTTGAATGATAGGTTCACTGCGTTCAAACAATTCGGGGCGATTGAGGGTAATACCAGTTACTGCAAAAAACAGCGTAACTAAGAGAAGAGCCATCGAAATATAGATATGTAGGCGGCGAGCCCAAGTTTGAACACCTTTGCTTTTAAGCAACATAGAAACAATCATCACCAATAAATGTGGGGCATAATTTAGGTGATAATCATTCGTATTGGCATTTAATTTACATTGTTTACTTTTTCAATTCAGCTTGGCTTGCGCATGTTTTAGCTATTTGGGCCAATGCGAGTTACAGGTTGCCTACCTTTTAGATAATAATCATCTCAATTAAAATAACTAAAAGTTAAACCACTTCCTCAGTTCGCAAAAATGACATAGATCTCATATAAACGTAGGTTACTATGTTCTTTTAACCTAATTACTTTCGGTGTAAAACATGAATAAATGTCCTGCGATCATCGGTATTGTATTTGATGAAAAGAGTTTGAAAGCTATCGATAGAATAAATGAATTACATGAATTAGAGAGATCGGCCAAAGTATTTATTAGCTAGGGTAACCTTTGGAGTATTTTTGGAGGAAACTCCCTGAAGGGGACAGCGAGTAGTGGCCTATCTAAAGCAATTACTGCTATTCCCGCCAAACCAGGATGGGAAACCGCTAAAAATGTTAGCATTGGATTAGGAAGAGGAATTTCTTCTGATGCAAGCCAAACTGCTTGGAGTATATCACAAGCTAATTGGGAGTATTACTTCAAATCATATAGTGCCTTAGATCAGATCAAGCTGAGAGAAATCGAAAAAATCGCCACTTTCCAAGCACTTGATCATGTACACGATAGCAAGCAATATAGATTTTGGAAAGCGATCTCAGATGGATGTAAAATATGAACAAGAACGCTGTAATAATACTCTTATCATTTTTCTCAAGTGTCGCTTTAGCAAATGCAAAATTTGAAGACAGTTTATTTAAAAATGTAAGCCAATCTATTGATAATTATGGTGCTAAGATAAAGCAGTGTGAATCTATGGCAAAACAGAATACGCCTGACAAAAAAATCCTAGAGTATTCAAAGAACCATATAGAAGCATTAACTCCTGTTCTGCCTTTTTTAAGCGAAAAAGCTTTTGAAGCTTGTGTCTTAAAAGAGAAACAAGAACTAGCATATCACTTATTAATAGCAAAAAATAACGCTTCAAGAACCTCAACATTAAAGCTTGTAGAATCGACTGAAAGCCTTACTTTTCATATCGAACCTACATTTATAGAAAAGTTTGAAACACTGAGCAAAGTACATCAAGAATATATAGAGAAAAAACCCTTTTTCTCCCGACCATTTGATGCGTTAGCCTTTTATGAAAAACTCATGCAGTAAATAGCCTTTATGACTTTAGACAAAAAAATACCCGAGACTGAGCTCGGGTATTTAATAAAAATGTTCGCTATGAGTTCTGCGTCGATTCTACTTTGCGCAGCTGAGATAGATACTTAACCCAACTTTTTGCCTGATTCGATGGCTTAATCTCATTCGCTCTTTTGGCATTAGCGAGCGCATCGTCAAACCGCTTAAGTTTGTAGTAAGCGCGAGTTTTGATAAGTGCAACATCCGCTTTACGACCTCTGACATTATCGAGCGCGGCAATGGCATCTTTATAATGGCCTTCTTGCACCAGCAGTTGAGAATAGTTCCAGTAATACTGCCTATCTAGCTGAGCTGCAATACGCCAGCTATCAATAGACTCTTCCCACTCTTTTGCCATTTGCCAATACGTTGCTTGCTGAGCTTTTAGCTTACTATTCGAGTTTACATCCTCTAGCTCGTTCATCACCAATGCAGCTCTCTCAGGAATACCTCGTTTCGCGTACAATTGTGCCAGCAGCTTTAAGTCATCTTGGCTAAGTTGTAACCCTTTCAGTTTTGCCAACGCCAAAGAGTCTAGGGCACGTTTGTTGTCATCAACCCGTAGATATAGAGCAACAAGCTGACGCCACCATTCAATTCGCTCAGGTTCAATCACTATTAAGCGTTTGATGGTCGAGATTGCCGGCTTCCACTTTTTCAGTTCTAGCTCAGCAGAAAGCTTTATCGACAATGCGCCAAGCTTGTCTGGCTGACCAAACTTCTCATAACGAGCCATTGCTGAAAGCACTTTTTGCCACTGACTCAGTTGATAATGAGATTGGGAAATACGCAGCCATAGTTCATGCGCTTTTTGACCTTTAGGAATGTTTTTGCTCAAGGCATAGTAATGAGGTAAAGCCTTAGAAAAACGTTGCTCGTTCAGCAGTATATCAGCCAACATTTTTCGGGTTTGCCATGCTTGCTCATCTTGTAGCAAACCACTATTGACTGCCAACTCAAGTTGCTTAATCGCCGCTTGAGTTTGCTCGTTCTGCCAGTAAAAAATACCCAACATTCGAGCGACATAAGCTTGGTCATATCCACGAGAAAGCTCCATAGCTTCAAGAGATGAAATCGCTTCTTTTAGTTTCTCCTCTTGAGCCAAGTTGTGTGCTCGTTGAACTCTCGCTGCGGTGTATTGGCTTAACTCACTGGCAATGGTTGAGAGTGCACTCAGGCTTAATACCGTACCGATTAAGAATTTTTTCATCATTTGGCTAACTTGAACTCCACTTTAGCGGTTTGTCCGAACTGCTCAATTGACACACCATCCTCAACTTTTGGCTGATACTTCCATTTTTTAAGCGCACGGATTGCTTCCCTTTCAAACATGCGCTCGGGCTCAGCCTCGATCACTTCAATATCTTTTGGTCGTCCAGTTGCATCGATCGTGAAACGCATAATGACATAACCTTCCACTCTACGTTTCAGCGCCTTACTTGGATAACGAGGATCAACACGATACAACGGCAGTGCTTGCTGGTTGCCCATTGTTCCCTTCAAGTTTGGGGCGCTAATCGCGATGCCTTCAAGGGCTGTGTTTAAACCTAAAGCACTGACTGGCGTCATCTGACTCATTGGTTCCATTTGAGTGTCAGCTTGAGACAGATCCATTGGCTCCGGCGCTTGAGGTGGTTCGGGTTGCTCCGGCACTGAACGTTGACGACGCTGCACGTCTGCTTCATTCTCTACCATCACCATATCAAAACGAACGGCTTCTGAAGCTTCTGGTGCACGCTGGTTGCCTTTATCAACCATCCACGCCATAAAGCTAAACAAGCTCACAGAAATTAACAGTGATGCTGGTAGTGCAAGTAACAGCCTGCCCATTAAGGTTTCTCCGCCGCCAATGCAATGTTCTTCACACCCGCCGCCTTTGCAGCGTCCATCACTTTCACGACAGTGCCATTGTAAGCATGCTCGTCAGCTTGGATAACTAACGAGGCATCAGGTTGATCAAGTAACAGGTGCTCAATAGAGGCCTCAACACGCTCAATATCAACCACTCGTTTGTCAATGTACACATCATTCGCTGCCGTTACTGCGATAAAAATGCCCGCGTCTTTTTGACTTACTACATTAGAAGCCTGGGGGCGATTCACTTCTACACCGGATTCACGTACAAACGAACTGGTCACAATGAAGAAGATCAACATGATGAAGACGATATCAAGCATCGAGGTTAAATCGACTTGAGCTTCATCTTGTTGGTTAGGTCTGCGTCCGAGTCTCACTTTTGACTCCTTAAAGATTGTTCTAACTGGATAGCTTTTCGTTCACACACTTTGCTAAGGCGAGCATGAATAAACATGCCCGCAAGCGCTGCTACCATACCTGCCATGGTTGGCAGCGTAGCAAGTGAGATACCAGAAGCCATCAATTTCGGATTGCTGCTGCCTTGCGATGCCATTACGTCAAACACCGTAATCATGCCTGTCACCGTCCCTAACAACCCTAGCATTGGGCAAACCGCCACAAGTAGCTTAATAGTCGATAGGTTTTGGCGTAGTTCGATTTGCGCTTTTGCAATCCATCCTTCACGGATTTGATGCGCGTACCAAGAGTGGTGCTCTGATCTTGCGTGCCACTGCTCACAAAGCTGTTTTTTTACCCCAGGGAAAACCGTTGTGAGATAAATAACTCGCTCCATAACCAACAGCCAGCACACCGCCACGACGGCGGCCAGCCACCATAGGATTTGACCACCTTGCTGCATAAAGCTCATCAAGGTTGTGGCCCAATCCTCACTGATCAAACCCAATGTGCTGAGTAGGATCTGCTCCATTACGCTGCGTTCTCCGCTAAGGTGTTAGAGTGACTTTTGTTATTCGGCATATCACGCTCAGCTTGTTCTGCAACTAAACCGATGCCTTGTTTTTCTAAGATACTGCGAATATTTTCTGCTTGAGAGCTCAATACGTTGTGCGCTAATAGCAAAGGCATGGCTGAAACAAGGCCAAGTACGGTAGTCACAAGTGCCATCGAAATGCCACCCGCCATTACTTTCGGATCACCATTACCAAATTGAGTGATGACTTGGAAGGTTTCGATCATACCCGTTACCGTGCCTAGTAGGCCAAGCATAGGAGCTAGAGCAGCAAGAAGCTTAAGCATCGACAACCCTTTTTCTAGGTGGGTTTGCTCATCAACAACGGCTTCCAAAAGACGTAGTTCTAACGCTTCTACGCTGCGATGCTTGTCTTTCTGGTATACCGCAAGCACGCGACCCAAAGGGTTGTTTCCTGGCTGCGCTGGGGTTTTCAGTTGCTTCATGATTTTCTGGCGCGAAATCATCAGAGATGCACCACGTACGAGCGCAATCAATAGGCCGATAGCCAATAAACCAAGGATGATTTTGCCGACAACGCCACCCGCATTTAGGCGATCAGCCAAAGTCGGTGAGTTTGCGAGCTGCTCAAGAAGAATGCCACGTGACGGATCTATGACAAGCGCATCAATGTCACCAGAGGAAATAGTATTCGCTGTTGGACCGCTTTCAGGCTGACGAAGATAGTTTACCGCATCTCCGCGTTGACCATTCCACTTAACGTAGCCAGTGTCATCCAGCAGCGCCATAGAACCAAGACGAACACCACTAACCGTTTGTTCACGACCCTCGCCATTTAGCAGTGTGAAAGAGACGTTTGCCATTTCACCGCTTGCTTTGATTTGTTCTTCCATGCTGCGCCACATCGCCTGAAGTTGGGTCAACGTTGGCAGTGATTTAGCCGCAACAATAGCATCGATATCTTTCTGATATGAGTTTGCATCTACACCGGTTACTGAGCTTTTTAGCTCAGACTCTAGCTCTTTTGCGTTCTGGCGAACGACGCCAAATAACTCACCTAGGCTCCCGGTTTCTAGACGCAACTTTTCTTCTAGCTGTGCCAGTTCTGCTTCATTTTCACCGAAGGTAACACTTAATGAGTCCGCCTCTGCTTGAAGAGCAGCACGCTCTGCCACCAATTTATTCTTTATAGCCTGTAGGTCTTGCTCTGTTTGCTTAAAACCTGATTCACGCGCGACATTGTGCGATTGCTGTTGACGATTTTCTTGCTGCGCCTTTTGTAACAACGCATCACTAGCAAAAGTTGTATAAGGCATTAATGCGGCTGTCGAGATTAATGCAACCGATAACCATTTTTTCATCATTTATTTGCCCTCCGCAGCGGTTAACGACACTGGTAGAGTTAACATGCTCGGCGCGATCTGTTTATTCGCCATAGCGAACGCTTTGTCTAGCTCTGATTTTTGCTCAGAACCCACTTGTTGCCATGCTTGTTGTTGCTGTGACCAGCTCCAAAATGTGTCACCAGATAAGCTACGCGCTACCAAAGACAAACGCCCTAAATAGAGAATGTCCGCCTCCACAGCTTCATTGTCACCTAGGTTAATCTTGCCTTGGTAAACGCCAAGCTTGGTGCCGTAATCCATTTCAATTTGGTACGCTTCTAAAATACGACGAAACTTCTCTGCATCCGCAACGTCTGCACGCGTCATCATGGAATCCAGCTTTGCAATTCGCTCCTCACGTTGCGCTTTGCGTATAGGCTTGTCGTTAGCGACGAGCACTTTTAAGCCCTCAAGCATGTGATACATCAAAGGCACGACACCTTGACGAGTTTGAGCAATCTGCTCAATTTGCTCGTTCAAGCTATCAACTTCTTGATTTTGACTTTCAACAAGGCTTGCAAGGTGATCGCGATAAATCTTCAAGTTACCGACTTCCTCTTGCAGCTGCTCAATTTCAGCTTCTAGAGTAAGTGATTTTTCTGCGCTTGCATCAATACGTTTTTGGCTTACCGCCGACGACTGGTTTGTTTTACTCTGCACAGCTTGTGCATCGTTTAAGTTCGCCGCGTGAGCGGGAATCAAAACCGATGATATCAACAGAGCGATACTTGATTTCATTAGATTCATACGAGTTATATTTCTGTGTTCCAAAAACGACCAAAGGGGAAGACTACCCTTCCCCTTTAATAATCAAATTGTTATCAGTACTTGAACTGGATTGTTGCCATGTAGTTGCGGCCTTCTCCAACCACAACCCCACTCGCACCTTTTTGCTCGCCATTCGTGCTACCACCACCTGCGAAGTAGTCGGTATCGAATAAATTCTCGACATTGAATCGAGCAATAATATCCAAGTTTTCATCGTACTTATGTTTGTATGACACGCCCATATCAACGCGAGCGTAGCCATCTTTCTTGAAGGTGTTCTTTGCATCACCGTAGCGATCACCTTCATAAATCAAACCAAGGTTTAAGTTAGTGTTGTCTTGAACCTTGTAGCTAGACCATAGACTTGCCGAGAACTCTGGCACGTCTACAGGGCGGTTACCTTCATATCTTTCTGCCTTCTTAAGCTCTGCATCCAAATACATTGCAGAAGCGGTTAGCGACAACTCTGGGGTCACAAAACCTTGAGCCATTAACTCAGCGCCTTTGTGAACTTGCTCACCACCTTGCGTTTTCTTGTGTAGGAGATTGCCGCCCGCGTCTTTGCCGCTTTCAACATCCAGCGAGATGTTCTCTAACGTGATATCAAACACAGCACCAGATACAAATAAACGCTGATCAAACAGTTCCCACTTCGTACCGATTTCATAAGAGATACCACGCTCAGCGTCGAGTTTCTCACCTTCATTGATGTAGGTACGACTACCGTTGCTGACTTCACCTTGCGGCATAAAGCTTTCAGAATACTGAACGTAAACCGAGCCATTCGTCGATGGGTGGAATATCACACCTAACTTTGGAGAAACTTGGTTTTCGGTCAGTTCATCATCACGCTTTTCGTCATAACGAACACCTGCAAGCACTTGCCAGTAATCATTAATAGTCATCATATTTTGCGCGTAGATACCCCAAGTATCGTGCTCGCTTGTGGACTGTTTAACTTTCCCAGAGTAGCCAGGACGAGGCACTGTCTGACCGGCTTCTATACTTATAGGGTTGTAATACTTTTGGAAACGGTCATAGGTATACTCTAGATAGTTCGCACCTACCAAAAACGTGTTATCTGTACCAAACAGAGAAAAGTCCGTCGTCACATCTATATATGCAGTATCAAACACCCAATTATCTTTGCGTTCGTTACCAGAATGGTCGATCTTAGTATCTTGGTCATAAGTTTCGAAACCTGGGTAAGACTCCACATCAAAACGCTTAAAGTCTTGACGGTTGTAACCTGCTTTTACGTTCACGTTATCCGTGACTTGCGCATTAATATCGACACCGTAGTTTTCTACTTCGTTATCAATTTCAGACCACTGCGCATCCCAAATGTACTTATCACCGCGAACCGCTTTGCCATCAACAATGTATGCGCCAGAGTCTACGCTACCATCGTCTTTCGTGCGATCGTAATGCGCTGACACCATAAAGTTGTCGGTGATGTCGTACTCAACCACTAGGCCCGCTACCGTACGATCTGTTCTAGGCTCAGTGCCATCACCGTACCTGCGCCAAGAGCCGTAGCTTTCTTTGGCAAAAATTGCGCGCGCTCGCAGTGTCTCTGCATCATTTAGCGCGCCACTCACATCAAGCACAGTGCGTGAGTGATCATTCGAACCTAGATCTTGACTCAAACTTGCTTGTGTTTGAGTTGTTGGTTTTTTCGAAACCATGTTTACCAAACCACCCGGCTCAGATTTACCGTATAGCAGACCTGATGGACCTTTAAGCACTTCAACACGCTCTAAAAGCTCAATTGGCTGACGGTAGTGTGACCAGTGTTGACGACCATCACGAAGAAAACCGTCTGAACTGCTAAGTTCAAAACCACGTAGAGAGAAACGTTCGCGGTTACGGCTTGTACCACCCGCGCTAACACTTGCATCGTTACGTAGCACTTCACCAAGTGTACTTGCACGCTGCTCATCAATTACCGTTTCATCGATAACCGCTACTTGTCCCGGCGTTTCCAGCTGCGTCATTTCCATGCGCATTGCTGTACTGTTTGTATCTGCCTTGTAGCCGAACTCTCGACCTTCTACAACTACATGTTCGTCTGTTTGAACTTCCGCCACTGCAGGTGTTGCTAACACTGCACCGATCACTAACGCCAAATGGCTCTTAGTAAACATATCCTTTCACTCCGATTATTATTTTTCGGGTCACATACTTGTTGAATGCGATTCCCTCTTAATTATTTCGCGGGTGAATATAAGTGATAAGTATTACCATTTGCATTAAATTTACATTCTTTGCATTTGCAAACTTTTGTAAAGTACTCTCTGATGATGCGCCATGATAATGTGACATTAATAACAAAAATTACGACTTAATCATACTTATTGCTTGAACACTAAAGTAACCCTCAAACCGCCTTGCTCACGGTTTTTCGCCGTGACTGCTCCACCCATAATACGCATGGATTCTTTGACAATCGCAAGACCTAAACCGTAGCCACCAAGCTTTTTATCTCTAGAAGCATCTAAGCGTGTAAACGGATCAAAAATATCGACCAGCTTGTTCTCTGGAATACCAGGCCCATCATCAGATACTGACATGGTGGTGAACTGCTGCCCTTCTTTGACATAATTTTCCAGAGAAACTTCTATCTGAGATGCTGGTCCTGAATATTTAATGGCATTACCAATAAGATTGTTCAAACAACGAATGACCAGCGTTTCTTCACAAATGGCTTTAGCACATACAGCTTCTGAGCGGAAAGACAACGTCTGTTCTGACTTCAAATCTATTTTGCAACGTTCTACTTGCGGGGAGAGCAAAACTTCTAAATCACAGCGTTTCGTGGCTTTGTCGAAGCGCGCATTTTCCAAGCGACTGAACTCCAATATATCGCTGATCAAATGGTTTAGCTCTTTTGCTTCATCTCCTAGCCTTGCCACTAGGCTTTGCTCACTTTCTCCAACACGCTTTCGCAAAAGATGCAGAACCAAGTTCTGCCTCGCTAACGGCGTTCTCAATTCGTGAGAGACATCTCTTATAAGCAGTCGCTGCTTTTCAGCGAGAGAATGAATCTGTTGCGTCATGTGATCGAAATCTTGCGCTAACTCGTTAAACTCACGCGTGCTCGACTTCAGCTCTTTCACGACACTGACATTAAAATCGCCATTAGATAGCTTTTTGCTTGCTTCTCTCAATCGATCCAATGGTTGCTGTAAGTTACGTGCCATTAGCAGCGAAAAGAGCGCCAAAATAACCACTGCAATCACGACTTTGAGAATAGAGAAATACAGAATGAAGTCATTTGCAGGGTGCAGTCGATGTGGCAATTGAATCACTAAAGTATTGCCATGAACTAAAGGAATATTGATGATGGGGCGATTCACTTTCCCCTCAAGTTGATCATCAATGCTTCTCTTAAATTGAAGTTTGAACTCGAAGTGCGGATGCATCAGACGGTGCGTAACTGGTTGCTGATGTTCATTCAACACAAATAAATAAAAGTTTTGCGCATTTGCCCAGTCAGCAAGTTCGTCCATGTCTCCGTGCTCAATCAATACATTGGCTTGATGTGCAAGGTCTAGCATTTCTTCTCGCACACTATCGGGCACTTTCAACATGGCTTTCACCAGAGCTTGTTCCGCTAAGGATTGCACGACCAAAATACTAATGACAATTGCGGTCATGCAACTAAATAACTTGAACGCTAAGCTATCTTTACGTTTTGCAATAAAAGGTGGACATCGGAGCTTCATTAACGGTTTACAGCCTCTAAATAACTGTAACCTTTGCCACGGAAGGTTTTGATATGTTGCTTGGAAAGCCCCGCTTCAACTAACTTGCGACGTATGTTACTGATGTGCATATCAAGGTTGCGATCAAAAGGACTCAGCTCTTTCTTTAACACTTCAGTTTGAAGCTCTGCTTTTGAAATCACGACTCCTTGGTTTTTTACCAAGTAGCTCAATAGTTCAGCTTCCGTACTTGTGAGGGGTAAGCTATTAAGCTGGTCGCTGATCGTTTGAACGGTACTACACATCGTCTGACGTTGACGTTCCAAGCCAACACGACGAAGAATCGCTTTGATGCGCATTAGAAGCTCAGCGACATTAAAAGGCTTTCCGATATACTGATCGGCCCCCGCTTGGTAACCATCAAGCATCGAGTTTTCATCGTTGAGAGCGGTAAGCATTAGAATAGGTGTCGCGAAGCGCTGACAGATCCTACGAGCAACTTGCATGCCGTTAAGGTTTGGTAACATGACATCAAGCAATACAAGATCTACAGGCGTTTTTTCCATATATTGCAGCGCACTTTCACCGCAATGTACAGAAGAGACGATGTAGCCCTCCTCTTGCAAAACCGCTTCTAACAGCTCACACAAAGGAACGTCATCATCGACTATCAAAACTCGTGACATTACCACTCACCATTCAAATAAAAATGGTTCGCATTTTATTACTCATTTACCAATTAAACAACTAACACTCTAATGCTTTAAGTCCACAGGACTCAGTCCAAGAAGCAGCAACGTGCCATTAGAGTTTAATGTTCACTTTTACTAAAGGTTCCTAACAATATGCACCTAGATATATCTTCATAGAAAAAACGAGTACAATCTGGCCACCGCAAAGCAAAAGATAAAGCGAATGGAAACGTTATTAATTGGTCACCGTGGCGTGGCAGGTTCATACCCTGAGAATACAAAAATAAGCATTCAGGCAGCCATTGACCTGGGGTTGAAGTGGGTGGAAGTGGATATACAGCCTACCAAAGATAATGTTTTAGTGGTTTGCCATGATCATACCGTCAATCGATGCAGCAATGGACAAGGGCGTGTTGATGAGCTCACCCTGGAAGACTTAAAAGCATTAGATTTCGGTAGTTGGTTTAGCACAGACTTTTCAGGCGAGAAGATCGTGACACTAGATGAACTGCTCACTTTAGCTACTGAGAATAAGCTTAACTTGAATATCGAAGTTAAAGTAGACAACCATCCAGCGGAAGAAGTGGCGCAGACTCTAGCCAATGCGTTAGCAAAAAGTCCAATGCCGCAAGAGAATGTACTCCTATCCAGCTTTAGTCATGACGTCATTAGAGCGATGCACAAATACTGCAGTGGCTACCGATTGGGTGTGTTAAGTGAATTCTTTACGAGAAAAGATAAACGCCTTTTGGAAGAAGTTAGTGCCTATAGCTGCAACCTAAACATTAACTGGGTTCGCACTCGCCAGATAAACAAACTCCAACAAGCCGGTTACAAAGTGATGTGCTATACGGTGAACAATCCAAATAAACTGAAATACCTGCCTCAGTTAGACGGTATTTTTAGTGATCATCCACAGCGCTTTATGCCATAGCCTATAAGAGCCAGAACATTAAAGGGGACCTTTTATTACCACTCAATCTGAATTGGTGTCCCCATCTCGACGAGCTGGATAAATTCGTCCATTTCCTCGTTGGTAATCGCAATACACCCATTAGTCCAATCAAAACTTTGGATGTAAATCGGCAACTGACTCTCACCGTTTTTTAAGCCATGAATTTTGATGTTCCCTCCAGGGGAGACACCTCGGCGCCTCGCTTCCAACGTATCAATCGCATCAGGGTAACTGATATGCACAGAACGATAAAAAGCAGAGTCCTCTATAACATAATCTAGAGTGTACTCGCCCTCCGGCGTGCGATTGTCTCCCTCTTCTTGTTTATGTCCTTGCGGGTTCGCTCCTAAAGCAATTCGGTATTCTTTTAGCACTGCTCCTTGTTCCATCAAATACATTCGACGCTTAGACTTGTCGACTTTAACGAGGTCAACAGCTGCGTGAGTGCCCGAAGCAAACACACAACACAAGAACATAGAGAACCATTTTACTGACATTGTCGTAACGCCTAAGCTAATAAAGTGAACAAGAAAAGAGCGATAATGCTAGTCAGTTAATGCTCGTAAAGCAAACAGTATCTAATGCGGAACCGTAAGATAGCACTCGCTGAAAGGCGTACTTCTTATCGTTATTTGATACAACAAAGTCAAAAAGAAGATTTCTCTATTCATTGCGGCTAAGTTGCATTACTTTATAAGCATATTTATTTATAAAGTCCGTACTTTTTGAGAGGGAACCATGATTAACATTGCTTTTTTTAGTGCAAAATCCTACGACGAAGCCTCTTTTAATAAAATTAAAAATAACCGCGATTTTGAATTTCACTATCACGACTTCCGACTAACCGAAAAAACAGCCAAGATGGCGCACGGCAGTGATGTTGTATGTGCGTTCGTTAATGATGATCTTTCAGCTCCTGTCCTTAAACAGCTTTCTCTGGGCGGGACCAAACTTATTGCTATGCGCTGCGCGGGATTTGATAAAGTTGATCAACAAGCAGCCAAAGAACTAGGTTTACAAGTGGTTCGAGTTCCTGCTTACTCACCAGAAGCAGTGGCAGAGCACACGGTTGGTTTAATGATGTGCCTAAACCGCCGTCTTCACAAGGCCTACCAACGCACACGTGACGCCAACTTCTCGCTAGAGGGTCTTGTTGGCTTTAACTTTTACGGAAAAACTGTTGGTGTTATTGGTACGGGTAAGATTGGTATCGCGACGATGCGTATCTTCAAAGGGCTTGGCATGGAGCTGCTTTGCTACGACCCCTACGAAAACCCATTAGCGCTAGAAATGGGAGCCCGTTACTGTTCGCTTGAAGAAATCTACGCTAATGCGGATGTTATCTCTCTCCATTGTCCAATGAGTGAAGAAAACTATCACTTATTGAACGAAAAAGCCTTCGCGCAAATGAAAGATGGTGTAATGATCATTAACACCAGTCGAGGCGAGTTGCTAGATTCACTAGCGGCGATAGAAGCGTTGAAACAAGGTAAGATTGGTGCGCTTGGCCTAGACGTGTATGACAATGAAAAAGACTTATTCTTCCAAGATAAATCTAACGATGTCATTGTAGATGATGTTTTCCGCCGTTTATCGGCTTGTCATAACGTGCTGTTTACTGGCCACCAAGCATTCTTGACTCACGAAGCACTTAATAATATTGCCTCTGTGACGCTTGATAACGTCGAAGCCTTTTTCTCTGGTAACGTATCGGGCAATGAACTGATTAACTAAAGCCAGACAATCGAGAAGTATAGTAGAGCGTGTGATCTCAGCTATGCTATACTCCTCGACTATTTAAAATTTGAGCCAAATTACCATGAGCATAAAAACTGATATTCAAAAGCTGCACAACCGTTTAGATACATGCCAACGTAAACTTGATGCGGCACGTTCTCGTGGTGATCACGAAATGATTACAAAGTTCACGGATGAAGTAGAACAGCTGACCAAAAAGCTTAACCAGTTAAAGCACAAGCAAAACTATGAGCTGAACAAAGAACGTAAAAGCTTACTTGATATGCCTTTCTCTCGTGAAATCACCAAAGCAGAACAAGCGGACATAGGCAAACTAAAAAAACGCGTACGCGGCTTAGTAATCGTTCACCCATTAACAAAAGTTGGTAAAGAACTTCGCCTTGATGTGATGACAGGCTTTGCGCCAAAAGAGTTTTAAAACTCGCATTAACATTTATGGAGCCTAAGCATTTGCTTGGGCTTTTTATTTTGTACTGCTTCATTAGATTTCATCGAAATATCAATCCATAAGCTATTAAAAAGGCCAGCGACAAAAGCCACTGACCTATTTCGACCAATATCGTCCGCATTACATCTCAACGTTACGACAGTTGCTGCAACTTGTGCTCCACAACGGGATCATTCGGAACCAACTGCTGAGCGACTTCCAAAAGCTGTACCGCATCTTGCGGGTTGTCATACTCATGCTTAAGTGCAATATCAACAAGTGGCTGAATATCGATTTGCGCTTGATGCTCCTTCACATGTTCTTTCTTTTCTTCAATTAGTACATTATGAGCGGTGCTCAGTAAGTTTAAACGATGCTGTGAGCTCGCATTCGCCTTGTTAAGGCACTGATAGTAATCTTCTTTTAAGCGCAGCGTTTTGGTCTGATGACGAAACTGCGCTATATCTATCTTCTGATAACGTATAAAGTCTACGGCCACTTGCTTATAAAAACCGAATTTATTCAAATACGTCGCGTGGGTACCATGTCCCATCCCGAAGACTCTTAAGTGAGTGAGCTCTGGGTAGCGTTTGGCGTGAAGGCGGTCGATTTCATTAGTTGGATCATAAATGATATAGCCTTTTGCATCGCCAAGGTCGAGGTCGTGATACTTTCCTTCCCAATCAAATTGTTGGGCAAGTTCAGTACTTGGCCTATCATCCCATGGCACCAAAACTTTGTTTTTTGTGCTGACCGGGTGAAACATCAATACTTGATCCAACTTTAATAGATTAGAAAAGGCACCAATAGCAAAACCACCGCGGCTAAGTCCATAGCCTAAACGACATTCAAAGGGCTCAAGTAAAGTCGACAGTTGCTCTAGAAAGAAAATCAAATTACGGCTGCGAAACCAGTTACTTTTCCCAAGATGCTGAAATGAAATAATATTTACTTTTTGTTTCTGGGCTAAGCGATAACCCCAAGGCGCAAAGTCTGAGTGTAAGTCCTGTACTTGTAGATTCGTACCAGCAGGGGAAAAGGTGAACAACAACGGTTTATTGCGGTCGACAAACTCATACTTAACAAATACATCATCAAGTAAGTCCTCCCCGGACATCGGTAGCCTGGTTTGCTGTTCTTCACGAGAAAGAGCCAGCCATTCATCCAACCAGTACAGTAACTTCATTAATCCTCCATCTAAATTGCGCCTAGCAATTGTGTTAAAAATCTAGTTTTTAGTGTGTGATCATCTCCCCCTGGTTACAGGGGACTCTGATATCAGTCCTCTTTTAAAACAAAGCGTGAATTTGCTTATTAAATTGGTCAATATCTAAGGTTTGATGGCGAACAAACTCCTGCGCCACCAGATTAAAAAATTCTAATTTATCTAATTGTGTGGATTGAGTGCCGTGTCCCATACCGACGACTTTTAAATGGGTAAGCTCTGGATAACGTTCAGCATGAAGACGATCAATGCGATTGGATGGGTCATAAATAATATAACCTTTGGCATTGCCCAAATCTCGATCATGGTAGCCGCTTTCCCAAGCAAACTGCTGAGCAAGCTCAGTACTCGGCCGATCATCCCAAGGCACTAACGCTTTATTTTTAGTGCTAACAGGATAAAACAACAAAAGATGTTCTAGTTTCAGCAAGTTAGCGAACGCGCCAATTGCAAAGCCACCTCGACTTTGCCCATAACCCAAACGACATTTGAAGGGATGAAGCAACTCAGATAGCTGCTCCAGAAAGAAAATCAAATTCCGACTACGGAACCAATTACTTTGTCCTAAATGTTGAAAGGCAATAATGTTTACTTGTTGTTGTATTCCGAGCTCGTAGCCCCAAGGAGAAAAATCCGGAGTTAAATCTTGTACCTGCACATCAGTACCGGAAGGAGAAAATGTAAACAACAATGGCTTGTTAAGATCGACGAGTTCATACTTCACAAACACATCATCAAGTAAATCGTAGCCAGAGATAGGTAAAGCCATCTCTTGTTCTTGTTGAGTAAGAGCTTGCCATTCATCTAACCAGTAAAGTAGCTTCATTTTTTCTCCAAGTGCATCCGCAGTATTTAGACTGGAACTCTATCAAAATGCGTTTAAGCATCCCACGTTGAGACTTAAGAAAGCTCTATTTGAAGCCCAAATGAGACGTATGGAAATGTCTTCGATTGAAGGTATTACTGCGTAAACTAAACCCAAAGTAGGTACGCAAAAACTTGGAGAAAGAGCTAGAGAAAAATCAATTAGAAGTTTCGATAACAGCGGTTAAAAAACAGCAGATACAAAAAAACCGCTGTAAGAACAGCGGTTTTTTTAAAAGTGGCGGAGAGATAGGGATTTGAACCCTAGATACGCTATTAACGTATGCCGGTTTTCAAGACCGGTGCTTTC
>NZ_JAWOQP010000059.1:0-2006 GCF_033337375.1 Vibrio sp. YT-17 | reverse complement strand
CAAGTAAAGCGTTGAGCGAGTCACGCCCGCTTCCTTGCGCCTCCATAAACGCGCTATCTCGCAGCTTGGCTGTTTCGTAACTTACCGCCCAATCCCATTCAAAACTCCACTCATCATTGGCCGCAACAGGTGCAACCATCCATAATGAAGCGGCAATGAAGCTAATCGCAGCGCTGTTTACATTGATGATGGCGTTAAAGAATCGCACTTTCATAAAACATCCTTGATGGCGTTAATAACCTTAAATTACAGCTCCGATGTATTGGCTTTCGGCAAATAACTCGGGTTGTAGAATTTGTTATCCAGCTGCCACGGTACGATTTCTTGATACTCAATCACCGTCTTTTTGCTCGGTTGAATGCTGTCGAGCAGGGTCATCTTACTGACGTAATCTTCGCCGTGGTTGGTCGCTCGTCCGTATTGCGCTTTCTTGGCAAGCTTGCCTGAACGCAAATAAAGATCCGCTTTGATCGGGAACGCATCTTGCTCAGACAACCACAAATCGATCTTCTGATAACTCGCCCCCTTGGTCTTGGCCGTTAGGGCAAGGCGATAAACCGCGATGCTCTGTCCATTTATCGTGAGGGTTTCCGTCGCTTTCCACTCGCCTTGGTAATCCTGGCTCCACGTCAACGTTGAAATATCACCAATTGAGGCTTCACCAAGCAGCTTTTGCATTGGCGTAATACGAATTGGGCGGCGGCTCTTTGGCATTTGCAGCCAGTAGTTATCGCCCATCATCAGCATCTTCTGCCCCGCTTCGACCGCCGATTTGAACACCACCAGCGATTCACGGTTTGGCCGCGTGTACACATGGTAGAGACGCGTTTTGTCCAACTCTTGGTCTTGATACAAACGCACCAGCGACACCACTTTAGAAGAATCATCTTGCAAGCGGTAGCTGTCGGCTTTCTCAATCAACTGCGCGACTTGTTGTGCATCCAGCGCTTGTTCAGCAGCACTCGCAACGCTGCTGACAGCCAATAGTGTGATGGTTAGTAATGGTTTGAAATTAAACATAGATCAGTGCCTCCGTAATTGGCTTGTTCACGCCTTTACGCGCCGAGAAAAACGCCGCGACCAAACAAATCAGCAATACTGATAACCCTGCAGCAGCCACCAGCTCCCAAGAAAAGTAAATCGTCAATGGATAGCCTTCTGTGCGTCCTGGCGGTGGCGGCATTTGTACGTCCACCACCATCAAAAAAATGGTCACCAGCGCGGTAAACAAGGCGCCGATACAACTGCCAATCACCGCGAGTAAACCCGCTTCGCGTAAAAATCCGGCGATGATTTCTCGGGGATAGCTGCCCAATGCGGACAAGGTGCCGATTTCACGAGTACGCTCGGTCACAGACATAGTCATGGTGTTGAACAACGCGACAAACACGACCAGAGCCATTACGGCGCCCATAATGCCGAAAATACGGTCGTACAAATCTTTCACTTTTAGATAGAAAAACGCACGCTCTTGCCAAGGCGTAATTTCAACCTCTTGATCGCCAAAGCTCGGTTTTTGTTTGTTTAGAATCGTCGCGACTTGCTGTTCAACCTTGTTGGTTAAGCTGGTGTCGAACAGAAATACTGACAGCGCACTGACTTTGTCCGACCCCAGCAGAGACTGAGCACTGTTGATGTGTACGTAAAGTTGGCGTTTATCCAGCTCAGGAACGCCAGTTGAGTAGATACCGCGAACTTTAAAGTCGTAAGCGTTCAAAGCGCCATCTGTCGTAGTAGCAAGTAAGGTAATCCAATCACCCACGTTGACGCTCAGATTATTGGCGAGATCCACCCCAAGCATCACTTCTGGCTCAGAAGCGTCGTAGCGAGAGGCATGAATGTTGGAAAGCGTCTGCCCATCACGCACGTCCAAAAACGGCCCTTTCATATCGAACTCGCGTTCGTTAACGCCGATACCAATAAAAATCGAGGACTTGCTGCCGTTAGAGATCAAACCGCTGAATTCCACTCGAGGCTGTACGCCTCGCACCTCACTCAAACCAATC
>NZ_JAWOQP010000058.1:0-2076 GCF_033337375.1 Vibrio sp. YT-17 | reverse complement strand
GCACAAAGGTTCCGGAGAAGAAGCCGAGTTACCGATATGCAGTAATAGGATATGAGAGAGAGAGAGAGAGAGAGAGAGAGAAAGAGAGAAGGTGCCCGGTGTATTATAGAGGGGTCCTCCGGCAGACTAGGCCTAAGTCAGCCTAACTAGGGGCTGGTACAGGGCAAGCCTGAGCCAGCCCTAACTATAAGCTTTATCAAAGAGGAAAGTCTTAAGTCTAGTCTTAAATGTGGAGACGGTGTCCGCCTCCCGGACCGTAACAGGAAGATGATTCCACAGGAGAGGAGCCTGATAGCTGAAGGCTCTGGCTCCTGATCTACTTTTGGAGACTTTAGGGACCAAGAGTAACCCTGCATTCTCAGAGCGCAGTGTTCTGGTGGGATAATATGACACTGTGAGCTCTCTAAGATATGACGGAGCTTGACCATTTAGAGCTTTATAAGTTAACAGTAGGATTTTAAATTCAATTCTGGATTTTACAGGGAGCCAGTGCAGAGAAGCTAAAACAGGAGAAATATGATCTTGTTTCTTAGTTCCTGTTAGTACACGTGCTGCTGCATTCTGAATTAGCTGGAGAGTTTTTAAGGACTTACTAGAGCTACCTGATAATAGAGAGTTACAGTAATCCAGCCTAGAGGTAACAAAAGCGTGGACCAATTTTTCTGCATCTTTTCGGGTCAGGATAGGCCTAATTTTCGCAATATTACGCAGATGAAAAAATGCAGTCCGTGAGGTTTGTTTTAAATGAGAATTAAAAGACAAATCTTGATCAAATGTTACTCCGAGGTTTCTTACGGTAGTGCTAGAGGCCAGAGCAATGCCATCTAGAGAAACTATGTCATCAGATAAAGAGTCTCTGAGTTGTTTGGGGCCAAGAACAATAACTTCAGTTTTGTCTGAATTTAACATCAGGAAATTGGTGCTCATCCAGGTTTTTATGTCTTTAAGGCAGTTATGGAGTTTAGTGAATTGATTACTTTCTTCTGGCTTCATAGATAAATACAACTGTGTATCATTGGCATAACAATGGAAATTTACAGAGTGATTTCTAATGATGTTACCTAAAGGAAGCATATATAGAGTAAATAGGATTGGTCCGAGCACAGAACCTTGCGGAACTCCAAAACAAACTTTAGTACGTAAGGATGATTCATTATGAACGTGAACAAACTGAAAACGATCAGATAAATAAGATTTAAACCAGCTTAGTGCAGAACCTTTTAGGCCAATTAAGTGATCCAGTCTCTGCAGTAGAATTTGATGGTCAATTGTGTCAAACGCCGCACTAAGATCTAATAAAACAAGTACAGAGACGAGTCCTTTGTCTGAAGCAATCAGAAGGTCATTTGTAATTTTAACTAGTGCTGTCTCAGTGCTATGATGCACTCTAAATCCTGACTGAAATTCCTCAAATAAATTATTATCATGGAGAAAATCACACAGCTGGTCTGCGACTACTTTCTCAAGGATCTCAAGGGAAGATTAGATATTGGTCTATAGTTGGCTAACACCTCTGGATCCAGGGTGGGCTTTTTTAGTAGAGGTTTAATTACAGCTACCTTAAAAGACTGTGGTACATAGCCTGTTAATAAGGATATATTGATCATATCTAATATATGAGTGTTAACTAAAGGAAAGACCTCCTTAAGTAGCCTAGTTGGGATGGGGTCTAAGAGACACGTTGATGCTTTAGATGAAGAAATCACTGCGGTCAATTCTTGAAGAGAAATTGGGGAGAAGCAATCTAAATATATATTAGGTCTTACAGCTGTGTTTGAGGTTAGATAGGTACTATCTGAGGGCAGGAGGTCATGAATTTTGCCTCTAATAGTTAGAATTTTGTCATTAAAAAAGCTCATAAAATCATTACTGCTAAGGGCTAAAGGAATACAAGGCTCAATAGAGCTTTGACTCTCAGTCAGCCTGGCTACAGTGCTGAAAAGAAACCTGGGGTTGTTCTTATGGTCTTCTATCAATGCTGAGTAATAGTTTGCTCTGGCATTGGGGAGGCCCATCTTATACGTTTTGAGACTGTCTGGCCAGATTAAACTAGATTCTTCCAGTTTGGTTAATTGG
>NZ_JAWOQP010000057.1:0-2271 GCF_033337375.1 Vibrio sp. YT-17 | reverse complement strand
TTTAAAATACAAAACGCCCGATGAAGTACATCGAGCGTTTTAGTTAAAAAGTGTCAACCCATATCAGGACGGGTCATCGTGAATTAAATATTAAACAGCTTTTTGGCATTCTCAGTCGTTATGGCATCGATGGTTGCGATGTCGACATCACGCAAGTCGGCAACACGTTGTGCAACGAGAGAAGTGTAGGCTGGTTCATTACGTTTACCACGGTGTGGCACAGGCGCTAAATATGGACAGTCGGTTTCTAAAATGACCCACTGCATATCCAAATGTGGAATGACTTTATCCATCCCGCCATTCTTAAAGGTCGATACGCCACCCAAGCCTAAGTGGAAGCCTAGCTCATTGATTGATTGCGCTTCTTCTAAGCTGCCTCCAAAACAGTGGAATACACCACGCAGACGACCATCTTGCTCTTGTCTTAGCAAAGTGAGTGTTTCTTCAATCGAATCACGAGTGTGGATAACGACTGGTAAGTCCATCTCTTTTGCCCAGTTAAGTTGAGTTACGAACGCCATTTCTTGCTCAGCACGATAGGTTTTATCCCAATACAGGTCGATACCGATTTCGCCCACCGCAATAAACTTGTGTTTCTCAAACCAACCGCGGATGATCTCCAACGTTTGTTCAACATTGCTGTCCACATAACAAGGGTGGAGTCCCATCATTGAGTGGCACACGTCAGGATATGCCGCTTCGGTTTGTAGCATGGGCTCAATTGAGTCCAGATCGATGTTTGGCAACAGGATTTTATTAATGCCTTGCGTTAAGGCGCGTTGTACTACTTCATCGCGGTCGTTATCAAATTCGCTGGCATAGATGTGCGCGTGGGTATCGATCATCGTTACTCTCTGTGCTTCATAGTTGGTTTCGTATTCGAAGTATACTTGAGTGTGAGTGCTGGGTCATTTTCAGTTTTTTTCATTACCTTTTTCCAGATTGTCACTCGCAACATGCATCAAGAGTGATATGATTTTGTTCACCAGATGATTTGATCATCATAACCGTCCAGACAAGGAGAAAATGGTGTCTGTATCAATTCAAGGTCCATTCCCTGCACGCCGTATGCGTCGTTTACGTAAGCACGATTTTAGTCGTCGTTTGATGGCTGAGAACCAACTTTCTGTTAATGATCTGATTTACCCAATGTTCATTCTTATGGGTAAAGATCGTCGTGAGAGCGTGGAGTCCATGCCGGGTGTAGAGCGTTTGTCGATTGATTTAATGCTAGAAGAAGCACAATACCTTGCAAATCTAGGCGTTCCAGCAATCGCGCTTTTCCCTGTCGTAAACCAAGACGCTAAAAGCTTATGTGCTACTGAAGCCTACAACCCAGAAGGTTTGGTTCAGCGAGCAGTACGAGCGCTTAAAGAACACATTCCTCAAATTGGTGTAATCACAGACGTGGCACTCGACCCATTCACGACACATGGCCAAGACGGCATCATCGATGAAGATGGCTACGTAATGAATGATGAAACCACAGAAGTATTGGTTAAGCAGGCTTTGTCTCATGCAGAAGCGGGTGCTGACGTAGTCGCGCCTTCAGACATGATGGATGGCCGAATTGGTAAGATCCGCGAAGCATTAGAAAACGCGGGCTACATTCATACTCAAATCATGGCTTACTCGGCTAAGTACGCATCGAACTACTACGGACCATTCCGTGATGCGGTTGGCTCTTCTTCAAATCTAAAAGGCGGCAACAAGAAAAACTACCAAATGGACCCAGCAAACATTGATGAAGCGATTCACGAAGTGGCGCTAGACATCAATGAAGGTGCGGACATGGTGATGGTTAAACCTGGTATGCCATACTTAGATGTAGTTCGCCGAGTAAAAACTGAACTTCAAGTACCGACATTTGCTTATCAAGTCTCTGGCGAGTACGCGATGCATAAAGCGGCGATCATGAATGGCTGGCTCAAAGAGCGTGAAATTGTGATGGAATCACTATTGTGCTTCAAACGTGCAGGTGCAGATGGCATCTTAACGTACTTTGCGAAAGACGTTGCTGAGTGGTTGGCAGAAGAGAATGCACAAACTGCTCAACACCTAAATCGTACTCCGGAAGCGACAGAAGAGTAATTATCGCTCAGTGAGAAATACCAGACCAACAAGAGTTGTTCGTCTGTATATACCCAAGTAACCTCAGGCGGATTACAACAGTAACAATCCAAGGTGCTTGGGTATTTTTATTTTCAGCCCTAAACCACCTACTTCAGTAGGTGGTTATCATCCGTTTCGGCTTTGCCTGTAAAACTACTC
>NZ_JAWOQP010000056.1:0-2311 GCF_033337375.1 Vibrio sp. YT-17 | reverse complement strand
ACCAGTATATCGTCTTTTTCAAACCCATCACTATGATCGGGGGTAGTTTGCCAACTTGCTTCACCGTTTTCTTCTGGAGTCCAATATATGGTTGGTCCGTTCTCTTCAATCGCAACGGACAACTGACCATTGTTCCCTTGTTTCACATATTTGATGGGGATTCGTGTGTCATCTACATGATAACCCTGTACGTGCGGATAAAACTCACCATCTTGGGGCTCGGTAATGTGGACACGAACGCGGCTTTGCGCCGTGGTTACTTGGCGTAAATCTTGGTCTGTGTATTGGGTGTTATCGCCAAATAAGCTTTGCTGCATGGCAAACAAAGCGCCAATACCTTCGACCTGCCAGCGGTAGCCCTCGACGATTTTGTCTTTCAATGTGCCGGCCAGTTTATCTAACTGCATCGCTGCGGTTTGGGTTTGCTGCATTTGCTCTGGGGAACCGGCGACAGCTGCGGAACTGCCCATAGCCATTTGTGCTTGTGTCGCTTGAATGGCGGGTATGACAGCAGCTGGGTTTGCATTGGCTTGTGCAAAGAAGAATGACCAAGGACCAAAGTTACTTATTGACTCTTGTTGGTCGCCAATTTCAATACATCCCTCTGGTCTGGTGCAGGATTTAGCGAACACGAGCGAGCTTGTGGCGTCTTTTAAATTGAGGATTACCACATCGCCTTCTATGCAATCGGCAGTGTTAATGGCTCTATATTTGGTCAACCCGAGCAATGGATCACTGTGCTGATAATGACTGTTGCGGATGTTGTTGTAAGTTTGTGGGCGCAGCGGCGGAAAGGTATTCTTTTTGTCCGGTGCTTGTTGTTGCTGTTTTTCAGCAACAATAATTTCATCACCTACCGCAAGTGACAGAGGGTCGGCCTCAAACACTGGGTTAAGCAAGAGCAAGGCTTTAGCTCCCATACCATATAGTTCAGCGATGCTTTGCCAGTCTTCCCCTACCGTTACGGTGTGCGTCGCTGCGGTTTGTTCCGCTTGCGTCTCATCGTTGTTACCTTCTGAGCGCGCTTCTTCCGGCTGTTTGACCGCATCAAACAATGCGGGGATATCCAACTTTATCCCGTTTTCACACAGCCAATCTTCACTGAGATTATCGAGCTCTTCGCGCGTGATTTGTCGCTCAAGATAAATGATGTATTGATTTTCGATGATTTGATCGGCTAATTTCCAATAGACCAAAATAGCGCTTTGGTCTTTAGTAAAACCACGCTCGTCATTGAGCTTGTCTTGTGTCGATTGCGTAGCGTAAAACGCCCATTTTTCTTCCCCAAGAATTTTGTATTCTTGGACAAGTTCACCATCATTAAAGTGGTAGTAATAGCCTTCTGTAGGCAAACCTAAACGTTCACCCAATCGCACTGCAGGGACAACAGGTATAAAACCTTCCTCAGCTTTATGGCTGCCGGCTTTTTGTAATGTGACGGCTTCCAATGGTGTCAGTCCGAGATTGTCATCAGCGATGTGGATATTTAAACGCTTTGGCTCATCAAACACACATAACGCTGTGTAGCGGGTGCCTTGCTCGGTATTGGCTTGCTCCCAACGGGTCACCGCGTTCTCTTTTTCAGTTTTCGCTAAAGCAAAGTCACTGTGCACCATTTTCTTTATGGTGGTATCCGAGCATCCGACTTCGAAGCTGTACTCAAACTCCTTGATTAGTTCCTCTTCACTTGCGGTTGCGATTGGCGGCGGCGTGTAAACTCGTTCGGGCGTCGAGGTTTCCCCGATACAAGAGCGGTAACCTCCCGTTGCTCTGGTGGTTTTCGTTATTGCTAACAAATTATTAGCCGCATCATCCGAAAGTTCAGAGATAACCTCAGAATTCAGCCGCCAAGTTTTAGGACCTATTGGGTCGTTGTAACTAAGCAGAGCGGGAGTTTGAGGCGTATCACTCACGAGTACGAGATTGCCTTCGTAGAGATGCTGCTTTAGCTGTTCAAAAGTAAGATGTGAAGGAATAGCAGAGGCGATATCCGCTTCCGAAATATTATGGAAGTTGCCCTCTATCAATCCAAATTCATGAGACATTACTTCCGGCAGTGGAAGAACTTTATAGGACACACAAATACCTAAAGTGAATACTAGTTATCACGGCACTAAGCAGTAAGCATGCCATTAACTTTCTTCTGCAAAATCAGCTAGGTAGGATGATAGTAGTGTATGCCGATACAATTTTTTGTTTATCGAGCCAAAAAGTTGGGTATAAATCCAAGAAGTTGGTCGGTGTTGGCTGTGGTCTTTGTGTACGGTCGCTGTTTAGCTGAAGCGATACATATGGTGTTTTTACCCGTGAA
>NZ_JAWOQP010000055.1:0-2325 GCF_033337375.1 Vibrio sp. YT-17 | reverse complement strand
GTTGGTTAGAATACCGGCCTGTCACGCCGGGGGTCGCGGGTTCGAGTCCCGTCCACTCCGCCACTTATATTAAGCCCTAGTCGAAAGACTGGGGCTTTTTCGTTTGGTCGTGTCCCCGAGAAATGCATTTACACATTGAAGGCGAGACAATACGACTTTCTTTACCCTTTTGGCACATGAGTTTCTCAGGAAGATGAGCCTGCTGCCTGCACTTCCAATTACTCCGAGTTTGTATCATGTCCTCGTTGAAAGATTGGCCATTTGAACAATGAGTCTTTATAACACTCGCCCTCAACCGTAATAGAATGAATAGTCTTCCGTACTGCGTGTTTTGTTAGCGTCTCTCTTAAACAATAATTTTCTACTTCTTATTTCTCAAACATTCATTGCTCCCATATTTAGAGCGAAACCGTCGTTGCGTGGATTGCGCAATTTCCCGAAATATAGTGAGGAAGAGAGCTAAGTCTTTCGAAAATTAATGCCTTTTAGAAAACTTTGTTTTCTTTGCTGAACTTGCTAGTAGCGATTAACCTAAGAGGAGTTCTTGAGGAGTATGTTTGATGATGCAACAAATAAAAAATGAAACGCTGAAATCTGTATTTAAGCAATGGTCTTCCGAAGAGGGAATTGTGGTCATCAACCCTGCAACTGAGCAAGAGTTAATTCGGTTAAAGCCTAGTACTCTTGATGAGTTAGATGATCTCATTGGTCAGTGCAAAACGGAGCAAGTCCGTTGGGCTAAATTAAGTGCCAAAGAGCGCTCTCGTCGTTTGAGGGGGTGGTATCAACTACTTCTTGATAATGCAGAAGACATAGCCACGATTATTACCTTAGAGCAGGGTAAACCTTTAGCTGAGAGCAAAGGGGAAGTGATGTATGGTGCCTCTTTTGTCGAGTGGTTCTCAGAAGAAGCAAAACGTGCTTATGGCGAAGTTATTCCTGCCCCCACGACAGATAGACGTCTATCTGCAATTCGCCAGCCTGTGGGAGTATGCGCTGCAATTACACCTTGGAACTTCCCTATTGCGATGATTACAAGAAAAGCAGCACCAGCCCTAGCGGCAGGTTGTGGCATGTTGATCAAGCCATCAGAGCTTACCCCTCTCACTGCAATTGCTGTTGTTGAATTAGCTTATCAGGCTGGTATCCCTAAAGAACTGCTTTCTGTCGTGGTGTCGGAGCAGGCTGCTGAGTTTGGTCAAGTACTAAGTACTGATCCTAGGATTCAGAAGATCTCTTTTACGGGGTCTACGCGCGTTGGGAAAATTTTGATGAAGCAAGCCAGTGATTCAGTCAAGGCGGTGTCGATGGAGTTGGGTGGTAATGCGCCTTTCATCGTGTTTGAAGATGCAGACTTAGATGAGGCTGCGGAAGGGCTTGTCGCGTCGAAGTTCCGTAATGCAGGGCAAACATGTGTTTGTACCAATCGGCTATATGTTCATAAAAATGTAAAACAAGCTTTTATTGATAAAGTATTGTCGAAGTTAAGCAAACTAAAGCTTGGAAATGGTTTAGAGAAAGGTGTCACATTAGGTCCTGTTATTACGATGGCCTCTAAGCATCGACTAGAGGCGGTGATCGATCAAGCTGTACAAGAAGGAGCCTCTATTGCTAACTCTCCACAGAGACGGCCTGGTCGCTTTATGGAGCCCGTTCTTTTGGATAGTGTGACGCAGAATATGTCGATTGTTCAGCAAGAGCTATTCGGGCCTGTGTTGCCTATTGTTACCTTTGAAAATGATTATCAAGTTCTCGAAATGGCGAACGATACAGAATATGGTTTGGCTTGCTATTTCTATACGAATAGCTTGAAGCGTATTGTGACTTTTAGTGAAGGTTTAGAGTACGGCATGGTTGGAGTGAATGAAGGGATCATCTCTACTGAAGTGGCTCCATTTGGTGGAGTTAAAGAGTCGGGTGTTGGACGGGAAGGTGCTAAGCAAGGACTCGATGAATATCTGGAGACAAAGTATATTTGTCTTGGTGGTTTAAGCTGATTTCAGAGATGGCCGATTGAATTAAAAAGCTAGGTTTTTACCTAGCTTTTTTTTAGTTGAAAGGCATACCATTTGCCACACGCGTTTGTGGTTAATATTTTCTGGTTACTTAGTGAGTCGATAGCTAGCTTGCGGTAAGCGGTTTTTAATAATCAAAGCGCTTATGTTATTTCGTTATGGAGTAGTAGGAGAGAGCTTAGCTTTAAACTAATACAAAAAAGCCGCATCAAGTGATGCGGCTTCTTCTAATATGGCTCCTCCTGCTGGGCTCGAACCAGCGACCTGCGGATTAACAGTCCGTCGCTCTACCAACTGAGCTAAGGAGGAA
>NZ_JAWOQP010000054.1:0-2832 GCF_033337375.1 Vibrio sp. YT-17 | reverse complement strand
ATGCGGTGGCTTATGGTGATTAAGGCGCTGTGCGGTAGCTTTTGTATTGCGTTACTCACACCTTAGCAAGGCGTTAGTTGCAAAGGGCAAAATATGACGATTGAGCAGCTTGATAAAGTAGATGTTATTGCACATGACAATGAAAAAGTAATTTTGGTTATATCCGATCATTTAGAGTGGGATGATCAAAATGAAAAGCTATTACTGCTGCAAGACAAATTAAATCTGTATTTATCATTTATTGAATCTGGAGAAATATTTGAACAATACCCAATAGCAAAGGGCAAGCTTTTTGAAATTAGGATTGTTTCAAAGTATCAGCCAAACCGCGAAGCTGAAAAATTCGTTTCATTGGTTTCAGAAGTAGTAAGTGATGCAGGTTTTAGTCTTACGCACGAGTTGGGGACTTACAACTAACAAGGCGTTCAAGGCGGATTCACAACGCTTGGCGATTTCAATTCAAGTCAGGTTAAGTGTCTAAGATGCAATGGTTTAGGTTTGGCGACTGGCGTTGTTCACCACTTAACGCGGCGTTATGTTTCTTAGTCGCGTGTAGAAAACTATAGTTAATATTCAGATGCTTATTGTGGGAAAAGAGAGTTCATGGATGTGTATTCGTTACTAGCATTTGCGGCTTTTCTAGTGCTCATATCTTCAATGATAGTGCTCCTTGGGAGTAGTATTTCCCTCGGATTGCAGATGAAAAGAATAGACCCGAGTAGATATAAAGCGATCTACTTTTTGTTTGTTCCTTTTTCTAGTGCGCTTCTCTTTAATTACGTAAGAAGTAGCGAAAATATCTCGAAGTATCCTGAAAGTAGCTCTTGGTTGTTTACTGTCATTCGATATTCTATGGTGTCACTCTTCATATCCTTTGTTTTTATGGGATTTTCTGCTTTTTTAGCAGCAGGTAAAAGCTAAGTTTTTAGCCGGTAAAACTGTTCTGCTCATTTACGGTAACGTACTGGCGGGTGGTAATAAACATAACAAATTGTTCAAGAGTGATTCGGCACGCGTGGCATTTTTACTATGCGTTGATTTTAGTGGTTAAGGTGTTATGCGGGAGCTTAGGTATTGCGTGCCTCACACCTTAACAAGGCGTTATGTTGCATTGTTGTCTGTGTGCATATCAACGGGTAGAATACAAATCAGTTATTAATTAGAAGAATGGTTTTCGGGTGAAAGTAGACATTTACCAAATGATGGGTGAAGAGCCACATTTGATTATCGTTAAAAGTGGTACACCTATAGATACTACAGTCCCTAAGTCTGTATATGCTGATTTAACCAAATGGGCATTGGTTAGACATATGAATTTGTCTCCAAGTACTACATTAGTAGGAACTACGGCAAATGAAGTGATTGATAAAATTAAAGAGAATGGCTACTTTTCCTCTTTGGTAGCCTCAAAGAACAATACTACTTCTTCATTTGGTGCAGGTATTGGTGCTGGGATACTTGCTGCGAGTTTAGGATTAACTCCAGTAGTCAGTGCGATTGCGGGTCTAGTTGCAGGCATACTTGTAGCATCAAACAGTAAGGAGAAGTAGGTCGTGAACTATCTCCCAGCTGTCGATCAGTTTATCAAGCTTGGTCCGATTTGTTTTGCCCTTTTAGCTGTGCTTCTTTTTATTTGCTGTAAAGCGTATCAAAAGAAGAAAATCGAATTCATCGATATTTTTGTTGTTGGCACCGCAGGTAGCTCTGCTCCCTCTGGTTTGCTACTCATTTATGCAGCGTTCGATCAATCAATTGTCTCAAAGATATCTGACTCAAATGTTTACATTGCTTTTGCAGGTATTGCCCTTCTTTATGTCGCAGCGCTAACAGTGAAAGACAAATTTAAAGCAACAACATAACAATCTGTTTAAGAGTGATTCGCAACGCGTGGCATTTTTGCTATGCGTTGGTTTAAGTGATTAAGGTGGTATGCGGCGGCTTTTGTATTGCGTTGCTCACACCTTAACAGGGCGTTAGGCTTCTTTCTAGAAAATGGAGGTAACTTTGATAAAGGTATTTATTACGGCTAGTGAAATAGTATTGCTAATCGTTGCTCTAATTATTGGCGCTTTCTGGATAAAGCAACCTGACGCAAACTATGAACCTATTCTTGTGTTTCTGAGCTTTCTTTTACCCATGTTAGAGGTAGCAAGACGCAAAGTGAGCAACAAACAAGTTGATATGGTTCCGCAAACTACATCCTATGCTAGGCGCTATCTTGATCAGCCTCATCAATGTCACTTTATCAATAATCTTCCCAACCTAAAGAAAGCTGTAGAGCAAAGCTCACAAGAGTTATGGGACAGTGGAATTACAGCAAACATGCGGCAAGGTAGTTACGATCTAATCCATTCGTTGCAAGATTACTGGGTTTCTCTTGCTGAATTTTTCCCACCGTTACACTTTGACGGTAAAGAGCCACGCGCTTACATTTCTGATTACACACAAAGTCGGTTCTCGTTTCACAGATCAAACCTAGAACCTGATGGGGCTGGTACTGGAGGCTCCATTGTTCACGTGATGGCAGGCGGTGGTGTTATTCAAGATCTGGAGAATATGATCGAAGAAACAGTCTGCACATTATCTTCAAGCACTGATACGATAGATTTTGAGAATTGGAAAAAGCGATGGCGCGGCAAAGCCTAACAAACTGTTTAAGAGTGATTCGCAACGCGTGGCATTTTTACTATGCGTTGGTTTAAGTGATTAAGGTGATATGCGGCGGCATTGGTATTGCGTTGCTCACACCTTAACAGGGCGTTATACGTTTTTTATAATTCACAACACACAAAGAGGATACGTCATTGGCTTTTGAAGAGAATACTATAAATT
>NZ_JAWOQP010000053.1:1593-3028 GCF_033337375.1 Vibrio sp. YT-17 | reverse complement strand
GTTTTTTTAATTCTCGTTCTTACACATTCAATGTTCTTTCATTGAGTCCATCAAAACCCCTTGGGTGTTGTATGGTTAAGCCTCACGGGCAATTAGTACAGGTTAGCTCAACGCCTCACAACGCTTACACACCCTGCCTATCAACGTCGTAGTCTACGACAACCCTTTAGGATACTTAAAGTATCAGGGAGAACTCATCTCAAGGCTCGCTTCCCGCTTAGATGCTTTCAGCGGTTATCGATCCCGAACTTAGCTACCGGGCAATGCGTCTGGCGACACAACCCGAACACCAGAGGTTCGTCCACTCCGGTCCTCTCGTACTAGGAGCAGCCCCTTTCAATTCTCCAACGCCCACGGCAGATAGGGACCGAACTGTCTCACGACGTTCTAAACCCAGCTCGCGTACCACTTTAAATGGCGAACAGCCATACCCTTGGGACCGACTTCAGCCCCAGGATGTGATGAGCCGACATCGAGGTGCCAAACACCGCCGTCGATATGAACTCTTGGGCGGTATCAGCCTGTTATCCCCGGAGTACCTTTTATCCGTTGAGCGATGGCCCTTCCATTCAGAACCACCGGATCACTATGACCTGCTTTCGCACCTGCTCGAATTGTCATTCTCGCAGTCAAGCGGGCTTATGCCATTGCACTAACCTCACGATGTCCAACCGTGATTAGCCCACCTTCGTGCTCCTCCGTTACGCTTTGGGAGGAGACCGCCCCAGTCAAACTACCCACCAGGCACTGTCCGCAACCCCGATAAGGGGTCGACGTTAGAACATCAACACTACAAGGGTGGTATTTCAAGGACGGCTCCACGCAATCTAGCGACTGCGCTTCAAAGCCTCCCACCTATCCTACACATGTAGGGTCAATGTTCAGTGCCAAGCTGTAGTAAAGGTTCACGGGGTCTTTCCGTCTAGCCGCGGGTACACTGCATCTTCACAGCGATTTCAATTTCACTGAGTCTCGGGTGGAGACAGCGTGGCCATCATTACGCCATTCGTGCAGGTCGGAACTTACCCGACAAGGAATTTCGCTACCTTAGGACCGTTATAGTTACGGCCGCCGTTTACCGGGGCTTCGATCAAGAGCTTCGACCGAAGTCTAACCCCATCAATTAACCTTCCGGCACCGGGCAGGCGTCACACCGTATACGTCATCTTGCGATTTTGCACAGTGCTGTGTTTTTAATAAACAGTTGCAGCCACCTGGTATCTGCGACTCTCAATAGCTCCATCCGCGAGGGACTTCACCGTCGAGAGCGTACCTTCTCCCGAAGTTACGGTACCATTTTGCCTAGTTCCTTCACCCGAGTTCTCTCAAGCGCCTTGGTATTCTCTACCCGACCACCTGTGTCGGTTTGGGGTACGATTCCTTACAATCTGAAGCTTAGAGGCTTTTCCTGGAAGCATGGCATCAATGACTTCAC
>NZ_JAWOQP010000053.1:0-1493 GCF_033337375.1 Vibrio sp. YT-17 | reverse complement strand
TCAGCCTACGCACTTGAACCTGGACAACCGTCGCCAGGCCCACCTAGCCTTCTCCGTCCCCCCATCGCAATTGTAAGAAGTACGGGAATATTAACCCGTTTCCCATCGACTACGCCTTTCGGCCTCGCCTTAGGGGTCGACTTACCCTGCCCCGATTAACGTTGGACAGGAACCCTTGGTCTTCCGGCGAGGAGGTTTTTCACCCCCTTTATCGTTACTCATGTCAGCATTCGCACTTCTGATACGTCCAGCATGCGTTACCACACACCTTCAACCGCTTACAGAACGCTCCCCTACCCAATGCACTAAAAGTGCATTGCCGCAGCTTCGGTTTACTACTTAGCCCCGTTACATCTTCCGCGCAGGCCGACTCGACCAGTGAGCTATTACGCTTTCTTTAAATGATGGCTGCTTCTAAGCCAACATCCTGGCTGTCTGAGCCTTCCCACATCGTTTCCCACTTAGTAGTAATTTGGGACCTTAGCTGGCGGTCTGGGTTGTTTCCCTCTCCACGACGGACGTTAGCACCCGCCGTGTGTCTCCCGGATAGTACTTACTGGTATTCGGAGTTTGCAAAGGGTTGGTAAGTCGGGATGACCCCCTAGCCTTAACAGTGCTCTACCCCCAGTAGTATTCGTCCGAGGCGCTACCTAAATAGCTTTCGGGGAGAACCAGCTATCTCCAGGTTTGATTGGCCTTTCACCCCTAGCCACAAGTCATCCGCTAATTTTTCAACATTAGTCGGTTCGGTCCTCCAGTTGATGTTACTCAACCTTCAACCTGCCCATGGCTAGATCACCTGGTTTCGGGTCTATATCCAGAGACTGAACGCCCAGTTAAGACTCGGTTTCCCTACGGCTCCCCTAGATGGTTAACCTTGCCACTGAATATAAGTCGCTGACCCATTATACAAAAGGTACGCAGTCACAGGACAAGCCTGCTCCTACTGCTTGTACGTACACGGTTTCAGGTTCTATTTCACTCCCCTCACAGGGGTTCTTTTCGCCTTTCCCTCACGGTACTGGTTCACTATCGGTCAGTCAGTAGTATTTAGCCTTGGAGGATGGTCCCCCCATATTCAGACAGGATATCACGTGTCCCGCCCTACTCGATTTCACTGAACACACGTCGTCAACTACGGGACTATCACCCTGTATCGTCGGCCTTTCCAGGCTGTTCGTCTAACGCGTGTAAAGCTTAAGGGCTAGTCCAATTTCGCTCGCCGCTACTTTCGGAATCTCGGTTGATTTCTTTTCCTCGGGGTACTTAGATGTTTCAGTTCCCCCGGTTCGCCCTGTTGAGCTATGTATTCACTCAACAGTAATACCTTATGGTATTGGGTTTCCCCATTCGGAAATCCCAGACTCAAATGGTTTTTACTACCTAATCTGGGCTTATCGCAAGTTAATACGTCCTTCATCGCCTCTGACTGCCAAGGCATCCACCGTGTACGCTTAGTCACTTAACCATACAACCCGAAGGAGTTTCGAGTT
>NZ_JAWOQP010000052.1:0-3126 GCF_033337375.1 Vibrio sp. YT-17 | reverse complement strand
TATAAGGTAACCACTGATGGCTTTCTTTCTAATAGTCTTTATCATTTACTTAATGTCCACAGCTCGTTACTTTTACTTTATATTCAGGTCCTAATGTTTAGGTCCGCCAGCTCTATTGTTCCTTTTCCCGGTCCCGTCTTCTCCGCCTCTTCCCCCCTAAATAATCTCATCCATTTTTGTAAATTATCATTGTACACATACAGAAATTTACAACCACGACAGCGGATACCCCATCTTACCCTTATACATGTACAGGGAATTATTTATTTATTTTTTACATAATCAAAGAAACCTGTTGTTTCCCAGATATCTCCATACCTTAAATTGCATTTAATTAATGATTAGGTGACTCTGTCACAGGGCATGTAAACTAGTAACCTCACTTGCCCGATCGGGCAAGTTGCTAAAAATAGTAAATGTTAATAACTAATCGATAAAATAAATGTATTTTAAAACGTGCTCTTCTGCTCTGATGCAGGCGCACGGCGGAGTTCCGCCACACACACAGGTGAGCACGCTAGAGCGGCTCGGCCGCATTTTCCTGACCAAACCTGACCCCGAGCCCGGTGCAGTTTGTCAGCTGACAAAGTTATTGAAATGGAAAGTGTGTAAATAACAACCAACAGACTGCTGTTACGCACAGACAGACACGCTGCTGGCACAGCAGCTCAGTGCGGCACTCACACAGAAGCAACCTGATCTCACAGAAATACGTGAAATGACCACGACCTCTTAACACCGCATTCCGTGGTGGCAGCACGTAATGGGTTGAAATTACGTGCTGCCACCACGAAAACAATGCCAATGTAAAGTCAATTAGGATCCTCTCCCGTGGTGGACACACGGATTCCCTGATTCAATCACGTCACGTCAACCTCGTTTTCCTCAATGATATCTTTAACATTCCTGTATACACACAAAAACGCGGAAGTGTCCCTGATAACTCAACAATATGACAGGTTAATGTCAAGGCCATAAAATAAAATGAATGTATTTTGCCAGCTTTTGATAGCGTAGAGCTTTAAGACCATTGTGCTGTGGGCGGATGGGGCGCGTTCCACTATGTTTTGTAGCTGCTCTCCGCCGTATGTGGGCTTAATGCCATTTCAGATTGCCATCCGTCTGCCGTAACTGAATCCAAACGCCACTAATAAATAAATAAAGAAGAAGATAAAAATAAGGCTGAGCACGGAAGAACCAGAGAGGAAACACCATCACATGGAGCTGTCTGCCCCTGCCAACCCGGCCACCCTCCACTCCACCAGGGGAGAGCGGACCCCAAGCCAGCGCCACAGAACCAGCGGCTGCCCTGCTGGTTATACCTCCGACCGTGGCAGCTGTCACACAAACCGCTGCTGAAAATTATACATTTTGATACAGGTAGGCTATATACATATTGCAAAACTCTGTAAAAGTACACCAAAGCATATTTTCGTTTCCAAATATTTATTTGAAAACGAAACCATTCATACGGTCAATATAAAACATTTTGTTTGTAATAAAAAACAAATGTAATCTCAGTGTGACCACAACAGCCGGCGGGACTGCGGTTGAACCACTTCTAATGTTCATTCATTCATTCATTCATTCAATCGCGTGTACAATGTGTGTGTGTGTGTGTGTGTGTGTGTGTGTGTCAGAGAGGAGTATCAATAAAAAAAAGTAATTATTTCGGTGTTTATTTCATTTATTCTTCCGTTTTTTTATTAAAATGCGTAATATAGCCAACAATATTATAGACCAAATGTTAATCTAATTATTATTGTAGAATGTATTGAGCAAATCACCACTCTCAACTGGAGACAGGAGCAAAAATAGGCATTATAAAAAGCCGACAAATAGTGTTAATTAATTGACGTGAGACACTGAAGAGGTTGTCTCAATAGTCTGTAATTTTTTTTTTTTTTATCATAACTTCTCGAAAATTACTCAAAAGTAGAACATGCTAAAAGTAAATACAATAATAGGCTAAATAGTATCTAAGCAATAATAAAGTGTCTAAACAATAATAAATATTATCTAAGTTATCTATTAGGCTACTATTCCACTCTGTAAATAGATTTTAAAATTTCAATATGATTTTAATATTATTTTTGCTTATTTCATTATTGTTATTATTGGTTTTACTTTTTAGTAGTATTGTATCGTCTGAGGATGACTCATGTTAGTAACTATCTACAATAAAAAAGGAAAAAACAAGCAAAGAAACAAACAAAACTCATTTTATACACTGGGCCTTCAAAGTGCTCTCTGAAACTACACCTGGCATGGCTTGTGTCCAAAAAATGAAGAGCTCTTGGCCTCAGCTATCATGTGAGTGTAGTCAACAACTGAGGGTGCTGTCAGATATGGATAAAATATGGATAAAATTCATTTTCACCCATTTAGAAATTAGATATTTAAAATCTGATTTCACAAATGTGTTTACCACCCCCTTAAAGTTCACAGTGTGCTCTCAATTCAGTATTTACAACTTCCAAATCTGGGAAAAACACTTAGATTTTTTAAAAAGTACAATTTCTTAGGACCGCACCATGCAGCTTGATACATCTTCTGATTTGCAAAGTAGGGCTCTAAATAGGGTTGTAAAAAGATATATCTACTGAATATATCTAATATCAAGTAAAGCCGAACTAGTTATTTCACTCCACCTAGATGAACTATGGTAAGAAAAAGTAAAGATGTCGGCTAATTTTCGATATTTTAGCTAATACACTAGAAACGGCGTTTTTGGGACAGCAGGTTCGTTCGCGCCTTTAAATTAGGGTTCTTAAAAGATAGATCTACTGAATAAATCTAATATCTAGTAAAGCCGAAGTAGTTATTACACTGCATCTAGATGAACTGTTTTAAGAAAAAAAGCCAGGATGTTGTCTAATAGTAGTTATTTTAGATAGTACTCTAAAATCGGCGTTTGTGGGACGGTTGGTTTTTTGCGGCTTGTTGTAAAACAGGGTCGTAAAAAGATACATCTACTGAATATATCAAATGTCTAGTAAAGCTGAACTAGTAATGACACTGCACCTAGATGAAATATGTTAAGAAAAACTAAGGATAATGGTTAATGTCAGATATTTTTGCTCTAGAATGGCATTTTTGGGACTGTGATTCTTCTGGTTGTAGAGT
>NZ_JAWOQP010000051.1:0-3403 GCF_033337375.1 Vibrio sp. YT-17 | reverse complement strand
TCAGCCGAGGTCCCTAATAATAATAAACCTTACAAGAACAAGAGGGTCCTCGCCCTTTCAGGCCGATGTCCCTAATTAAAGCTGCAAAGCAGCGTTGGGAGGGACCTCGGCCCCCCGCCGTCGTCCCCCAGCTCAAGTTGCAGGCGTAAGCCATGTGACCTGATGAAACTTTGACATGTGCGATGATCAAACAACACACACACACAAACACACACAGGCCTGTGTCTGTGAGAGTGAAGCCATTGTTATGCTAATTAATGACCACGTACTTAGGTGACAGCACAGGCACTTCAAGCTCAGTTTGACTAATGACTAATGATAACAAAATCAGCAGGAGTCATTTCACACTACAGCAGCAACACAACCTCACACGTCACACCATCCAGGCACCGCTGTGATAGAAGTTAACCTGCTGCATATTTCTTTGTTACTCAGGACTGTCTTAAGTTACTGAATTTATGCAGATCAGTCATTTCTTTGAACATCACTTTTTGTCTTAACGTTCAAATATTACACTGCACGAATTCATCCTCAGCTCAAATCAAACCTCTGTGGTTTTTATATTTATTTGTTTTAATAACACTGTGCACAAGGATCATGAGCATGAGTGAGGTGTATTGGCTGTTGTGAGGATCTAAGTGCAGCAAACAGACAGAAATATATAATAAGACCTACAAATGTTGAATTAATATCTGATTGTATACATACGTGACACAAATCATATGTGTATAATAACAGAAGAAGTATTACACACATAGACAGATAGACAAAGACGGCCGAGTTAGCGACATGCAGAGAGGGAGAGAAGGGAGAAAGAGGACAGAGGGGAGGCAGCGACAGAGAGAGAGAGAGAGAGAGAGAGAGGGGGGACAGGGAGTGGAGTGTGTGTGTGTGTGTGTGTGTGTGTGTGAGTGTAATTGTGTCGCTAAAATTTGCAAATTATGAGCTGCAGGTTGCTTTAAGGTTACATTATTTTTTTCTCCATGTCTCTCTCTCTATCTCTCTGTCTATCTCTCTCTCCCTGTCTTTCTCTCTCATACATACACCCACAATGAATATTTGGTATATATACTCTGACTAGGAGTTAAAAATAAAAAATAAAAAAAATTAATATTTTTATGGTTGTTTTTCAACAAAGACAAAAAAAAGTCCTGAAGGGGAACAGTGTCTATTTTTATTGAAAAATAGAAACTGCCCCCAAAAATGATAATGCATCAAAATTGGTGTTGTTATTTATCATTCACATATCACAGATTGTGATAAATAAAATAAAAAAACATCCAACATTTATTATATAGTTAATCTTAATTCATGTTTTTTTTCATTCAATTAACAGTGACTTCATGTAAATAAAATGGCAAATAAATTGTGAAAATCCTCAAAAGGAATGAATATTTAATATGCATAATCTGAGTACAAGTTGGTTCAAAGATTTAAGCAAAAAAATGTCGAGAAATATATTAATATTTCATATTTTTTAGTTGTTCACACCGTCCCGAAGCGGACAGGTGTCATATTTTATAAGGGGGCCCGCAGGTTTAAAAATACAGGGTTCTTATGAAGGTGGTGTGAGCGTATATTTTGAAAGTTGTCGACATAAGCCATGTGACCTAATGAAACTTTGACATGTGTGATGATCAAACAACACATCCATATTCATTTGAAATCATGTGACCTAGTGAAAGCTTGACTGATATGTACTAACTGCTTTGAGGATCTAAGTGCAGCAATCACACACAAATATATACTAGTTAATGTCAGTGGAGAAAGTGAGCAGGACTGCATGTATTCCAGTTCTTCATAAGGTGAAAGAGTTTCACCAGGATATCTTGTATTTACAGGTTTTTGGTATCAGGCATTTCTTTCAAAGTTTTAGGAATGGGTTAGGTAAATGTTATACTGTCATGTCTGTGTGACCACACACACTTCACTTTGACACACAGACTGTCAGTGAAGCCTTTGTTATGCTAATGAATGACAGTTGCAACTCTCACAGACAGCAGAATGGCTTGAAACTTTCTCAAACAAATCCTTCCAGATTCCAAACCGTGGGTCCCATCTTCAATCTGAAAGCATCACCAGATAGATACATTTGTTCTGAACGCAAACATATAAAGCTTGTATGTCTATGGACTGAAAAATGTCACCTTAATCACAAGTTTACAGTGTGTTGGCCCTCATCTTTTCTTCCAGAGATCATCATGAGGAGTTGTGTCCTGCACCTTCTAACGCTTCTTAAATCCAAACCGTTCAAGTTATGACAAAGTCCTTCACAAGTAATGTTCAGCAGGGGTAGAGCTGTAATTTGTGCAAGTTTGAAGCAGTTATGATAAACGGTGTAGGAGCAAATAATTTTTGTTTGACAGAATTTGTCCAAAACGTCACCTTACATTCAAATAACAACTGCGCACTTCCTGTTGGAGTTAGGTCAGGGGTTGCAGCACGACATTTGTAGGTCTTGATGAGACGAACGAGACAGTTTTGGTTTGGTCTTTCTAAGTGGTTCCTACCCGTCACTGCGGGCATTTTCGTGTGTCCAGGTGGCACAACAAATCCTCAGAAGGGTTGGGAGCACATCACCTGTGACGCGCCATTACATCCAAACCATTTGAGGATTGAAAAAGTTACGCACAATAATTGATAAGGACACAATGAAGAATAATGTGTGCGAGTTTGAAGCCGATACGATAAACGGTGTCGGACCCTTTGATTTTTAAAGGAATTTTTTTTTTTTCGGAAAAATCTTACTTTGAAAGGAATTATCTCACTTCCTGTTGGATTTAGGGCATGGGTGCAAGTGCGTGATTTGTAGGTCTTGATGAGACGAACACGGCTGTTTTGGTTCGATCTTCCTACGACGTTCCTACTGGCTGCAGCGGCCATTTTAGTGGTCTAGACTGATAGGTGGCGCTAGAGAGCCCATTTTGGCACTTTTCAGATTAATTTTTTCATTCTATAAAATTTTTCGCCAGTCCTGACATGCGTGCCAATTTTGGTGAGTTTTTGAGCATGTTTAGGGGGTCAAATTCCAGTTCAAAGAGGCGGCGGAAAAAGGAATAAGAAGAAGAATAATAAACACAGCAAAAACAATAGTGTCCTCGCCTTCGGCGAGGACTGGTCAGTGAGAAAAAATGCGGCATAAACTATAGGGAGGGTCCTCGCCTTCGGCGAGGACTTCTTTGTGAGTAGTCCACTGGTGTTGGGCCCGGTCACTTATAAACGCACGCAGCAAAAACAAGAGGGTCCTCGCCTTCGGCGAGGACTGCTCCTTGAGCAGTCCTCTGCCTCTAGGCTCGGTCCCTAATTAAAGCTGCAAGCAGCGTTTGGCGGGACCTCGCTCTCGCGCCCCTTTCGCCCCCCCCGCTTATTTCGGCATTGTCAAACATATTGCCACAAATATCAG
>NZ_JAWOQP010000050.1:0-4096 GCF_033337375.1 Vibrio sp. YT-17 | reverse complement strand
GTAGTAATTAAAAAGTAACCACTATCAACAAGGTGTTTCTTTATTGCATCTTTTCCAATCGTTCCAAAAACAACCCCAATGACAAATAGAAAACAAGGAATGTAAGTTCCTAAATATTTACTCCACTCTTTAGGTAATTCAGGACGCTTATTAAAACAAATACAAACAAACCCTATTATACTTAAAAACCAAAACCATGATAAAAAAGGAACTATAGAAAAAACGGAGGTTAACGCTATAGATTCTGGATGATATATATAAACATCCAGTATTGGGCTTATCGCATCAAATAATAAGAAAGGCATCCCGATTAATACAAGAGGGACTCCTAAAAAAATCAGAATTCTATTTAGCATTTGTGGCCTCTTTTAAGCCATTTATTATGTTTTCTTCTATCTTGTTTTCATCCCAAATATTAGAAATAATTACATCAACACCAACCCAAACCATCGCACCAACCACCATAGGAATGGCAACTCCAAGAGCGACCGTCAAGCAAATAATCCCACCGACAACTGCACCAGTGGCTAAAAGCTTAAACAAATCACTTCCCATACTACCGCACCAATCAACTAAATGATAATCATCATTAAACATCAATTCATTAGTATTGATTGTTGCCGATATAATTAAACTTAAAACAGCCCCTTTCTTAAATCCATTTAATGTATCTTCAGCTAAAACACCCAACTGCTTAATTGTAGGGTTTGTAATTCTATATGGATAATTTTTTTTGATATTTAATCCATTAACAACAGCATAATACTTCTTAGGGTCATTCCAGAGACTGGATATTATTACTCGTTCTATTCCCTGAGCATCAATATATTGTTTAACTGTAATACCAAAGCCACCTAAAGCTTTTGATATTTTTGCCGCAGTAATAATACCTATGCCCATATCTATTTTTGAATGAATGTCATCTAATAGTTTCAGAGTTTCACTTCCAATCGTTTCCCCTTCTTCATTTTTTTGATGCCAGATATTCATCGCACACTTTGCGGCATCATCAACAGAGAAAATACAAACTTGTGTATGTCTACCTTCTAAGTATTCTTTCAAATCGTCTTGTAGATCTTTGTTCCATTCTGGCTCTGTTAGATCGTAGGCCTGTAACGCTGCCGCGTTACGTTCTGCAGTAGCACGCACACGATTTTTTTCCCAACGAGCGTAATCTTCTTGGGTATACGTCAATTCAGCTTGACGCTCTCGACGTTGGCGGGCAGCTCGCTCCCTTACTGTTTCTTCTCGAGCTTGCGGTTTTCTTAATGACTCTTCTTCATGGAGTGGCTTATAACCTCCACCAGAAGAACTCAACGGTTTTTTCTTTCTATCCAAAAAATTGTGTGGCATCAGTTCACCTAACCTCAATTAACGTGATGACATCATAACGACACTTAAAGGTGCGTAATATTGGTCATATGTTAAATAGGCAACTTCACTATCAAAAACACCACTTAGAAGCCCCTCAAACGCTCTAGGCACGATTTCAGACTGAAATCCGGCACATTACCCACCAAAAAACATTTGAAAGTTTGTGACACTTTGAGAGCGATTTACATAGCAATCTAACTAACTTCTAAACTCACTCAGAAACACCTCTGAAATGCTCGTTTTTCACATGTTCAACCTGCAACTAGGCATCTATCATTATCCAAAAATAAAAATGCCTAGTTGGCTCAAACCGCACAAACGGTCATTTGCCGCGTCACAACAATCATTCGAATTAAACTCACATTCACTGAACCAAAGAGTAACTCTTGTTACTTCAAAACTTGGCTCAAATGACAGCAAACTAACAGCGTGAGATCTTAAGATCATAGAGAAAAATGAAACACGCTAACTTGTGTCGAGATTTACGAAAAGAAAGGACGAAAAGCATGAACTTCAAAAAACGTTACATGACCATAATATTGCTCGCATTAGGATTAGGAAGTACTCAAAAAGCGCCTATCAACGAATTAACACTGAACCTTGAGTTACAACATAACTGCTTAGTTTGTTTGTCCTGGTGAAACTAAGCGAAGCGTTTTTACCAAGACAAACGAACCGGCAACGAGCAGCGCGAGGCGACAGTTCGAACAGCGAAACAAAGTGAGTTAGTGAGCCATGTTTTTTTCTGGCTCAATCGCCCAAGCGCCCCCTTGCGGGGTTCAATTGCTAGTCAGAAAAAAATGCGAAGTGTCCAACGTAGCATCGAGAAAACAGGTGAGCCCCCGAACCTTTTTCTCGACAGGGGGAGCCGAACCAAACGCCCGTTCCCGAACGAAAAGGCGAGCAGTTCCCAAACTGCGTTTTGGTTTGGGGGCTTGCCCCAAAATCCGTTGAGCAGGCGAGACCAAGTCCGTATAACGATGTAAAAACGAGACTCTTTGGACTTGTCCAAAAAGGGCGACATTTTTCACGCTCTATAGGGGCTTGGTCTCGCGGAGCGAGGCGGATTTTGCTTTAAATTAGAATTTGAATTGTAGGGGCGTCCAGCCCCGAAGATTTACATTCTAATTCATTGAAAAAGCACGCTTTTTCAATATTCGCCCTTTGGCGAAACTTCTTGTTATTGTTTGGATTTCATCGGTGTCTGCGGTCGGGTGCTATACTCCCCCGATGATAGACACCGATGGCAGAGGCCGATGAACACACAATATCTGATCCAAGATAAAACCGAACGTTACCAACGAAATGCAGACAACATGCAATGCGTCATACAATTTTTAATACAAGAAACGTACTCCACAATCACCAACTTAATGGTGCTTTTGAATTATCAAAAAAGGCAGCCTCTCGATCGTTTACTGGCAAAACTAAAAGGCTTAGACCTCATCAAAAAGTACGAACTAAAAACGCCAAGAGGGAAGCTTGCATTGTGGGGAGTGACCGACTTAGGCCTTGCGCAAAACCAACAGAAAAGTAATGGCAGAGAGAAGAGTTTTGTACCGTACCGAGTCACGGCCAAGAATGCAGAACATAAAATGAAAGTACAGTTTGTGCAGCTCCAGCTACAAAAAAATGGATGGCGTGATTGGGAAAATGGTAAGCATGAAGATGTACGCAAAAAATATCAGGTAGCACACAAACCGGATGGCTTGGTGAAAAGTCCTTCGGGAGCAAAGATTGCACTCGAACTGATGCAAACAATTCAAACGCCATCACGCTACAGGACCATTTTTAAAGAGCACATACAGGCAAAAAAAGAGGGGTACTGGCATGCAGTCTTTTTCATCGTTGAGAGTAACGAAATGAAAAAGCTGTTAGAGAACCACTTCAACAAAATTGAATACATAAGGTTCAAAGAATCGAAGCACCCATTCGAGTATTATCGTTCAAACCTTTACCGAATCTTCACATTAGAAGAGGTAAAGACCTTACAAGAAACAAGAGACCAAAAGCGGTGAATAAGGTTGTCGCAAGACTCCCCAAATCAGCCCTTTCGGCTGCGCCGACCCCTACCCATTTCAACTCTAAACTTGAGTGATTTGGGTATCATCTATGGTCGCTTTCCGTGGAGTTTTGTCTCTTACCCTTTCGGGCTGCCCTGCGCTGTGTGTAAAGCTTTCGCCCCCGTTCCAGTCACACAACACTAATCAGTTATTCCTTTTCCGCTTGTCCCCTCTAGCAGCTACAAGGGGCGGTGTTATCGAGCTTTACGCTTAGTTCTGATTAGTGCCTTTACCTCTCACCTTTGGAACATCCCTTGGTCGGTGAGTGATGCGCGTCGTTCTGTCCAAAACATCTTGATTCCAAACAGAGTGCAGAAATACTCTTGAAGTGCTTACTTGATATGGTCTATCATGGAAGGACTTACACAACGATTTGGTCATCATTTGTGAGTATTCCGAAAAAACCACTCCGGCAAGAGTGGTTTTTTCACATCTGGGGATAGAGATTAATCCTAAAATCGTTAGATCTCAATGATCAATGCAAAGATCTTTGTTGCATACTCTTCTCAAATTTTTGTTTAATCAGCCCTATGGTATATATCTTTATCAAGAGATATATAAAATGATGTTCTTATCTTTTCTGTAGTAATTAAAAAGTAACCACTATCAACAAGGTGTTTCTTTATTGCATCTTTTCCAATCGTTCCAAAAACAACCCC